>NZ_JBQHWS010000024.1:0-37603 GCF_052063845.1 Blautia sp. HCP3S3_D9 | reverse complement strand
CAAAATTCATTCCAGATTGCCTGCGGCAATGGAATTTTGGCTTGTATGTCTCGGGATTTTGGCATATTCATGCCAAAACACCTCGCGGGATAGTGGTGTGTGAACAGTAACAAGTAATCTCTCAGTTACAGAGAAAAAAAGATAAATGGTATGATGAAGCAGAAAAATGGCGTTATGACAGACTATGTAAAACGCAGAAGGCTGAGAAATCGACATTGACATCTATGTAATGAAACTGTAAAATATATAATGTTAGTGGCAAAATACCTTTTGTCCCTGACACCATATTTTATAAAGTACGGAACAGTTATAATAATGTCAGAGAGAGGCTTCCTCTCCTGAACTGATATCAAATATTACCTGAAGACTATATATCTATTCTAAGGAGGATATTATGAAAAATAAAAGAGTACTAATGTTATTGGCCTTAACAACTGTATTATCTGTTTCCATGACTGCATGTAACTTTGGAGGCGGCAGTGACGAGGATTCAAGTGTGGTACAGGTAACTCCTACACCGGAGCCAACCAAAGCAGCGAAAGCAACTCCTACCCCTGCACCGGCCAATGCTCAGAATACTACCTATACATCTAAGAACAAAGCAGTATCCATTAAACTTCCGGATGCGACATGGGCGAATAAATCAGATTCTGACGATATGTTAAGCTTCGAGTCACCGAAACAGGGCAAACTCCTGATCCTGCATGGTTCCGGTGATGAGGATATGTCTGTGGCGATCATTCCAAGCTCACAGGATACAGCCTCTGCACTTGTAAAGGCAGATAATCTTGTAGAAGGTACAGATTTTGAGATCCAGGATTATAAATCAGAGGAAGTCAGCGGTGTAAATGTTTACAGCTATACAGTTCATTACCTCACTGACAAGAGTGACTATAAATATGTTGTAAATAAATATTTCACAGATAATACAACAGAATTTTACAGTGTTGCAGGTTCTGTAAAGGATGAGAAAGCACTGGCAGGAATCAAGACTTCTGTTGATTCATTCACTATTTCCGGTGATTCTGTACTGAAAGCAGCAGCAACAGGAAAAACTTCAGGAACTACAGCAGGTACAACTGCGGACGGCACTTCAGGAACTACAGGAACAGCGGCTGCAGGTACAGACGGAACAGCATCCGGCAGTTCATCAGATGGAAGCTCTTCAGCAGGTACAGACGGTTCTTACAGTGATACTTCATCGGACGGTTCATCAGATTACAGTTCTTCAGACTATACTTCTGATGGCAGCAGCGACGGATCTTATGATTATGACGATGGTTCCTCCAATGGATATTATGCAGACGGAACACCTGTAGGAACAGATGATCCGGACTATGATACAGATCAGACAAGAACTATTTACAGAAACTCCGACGGATATCCGCTTGTAATTTATCCGAACGGTGACGGTACATGGTGTGATGATGACGGAAATACCTATGATTTTGCTAATGGTGAGGACGTTTATGATGAGAACGGCGTTGACTATTACTATCATGGAGAACCGGCGTATGTCCGCTATATGCCTAAGAATCAGTAACAGAAAAGTTGAAAAGGACGGCTGCTGTAAAAACAGTCGTCCTTTTTTGCGCTGACAGAGAACAACCTGTTATTTACATAAGAATGGATATTGTGGTAGAATAGCAAAGAAAATATGTGTTGCTGTGAACAGTAAAACAGGTAGATAATGAGGGCTGATGAATGGAATCATATGGAAGATTTGCCGGTGTTTATGATGTTTTCATGGATAATGTAAACTATCGTGAATGGGCAGACTATATTATAGAAACACTGGCTCAGGATGGAATCAGGGATGGTCTGGTTCTGGAGCTGGGATGTGGAACAGGTACTGTGACAGAGATGCTTGCAGATGCCGGATATGATATGATCGGTATCGATAATTCTGAGGAAATGCTTGCAGAGGCTATGGAGAAGCGGGCGGAATCCGGTCATGATATTCTGTATCTTTTGCAGGATATGCAGGATTTTGAGTTATATGGTACGGTTCGTGCTGTGATCAGTGTCTGTGACAGTATGAATTATCTGACGGACGAGGAAGATCTGGAGTATCTTTTTGCGCTGGTAAATAATTATCTGGATCCGGGCGGACTGTTCATTTTTGATATGAATACGATCCATAAATACCGGGATGTGATCGGTGATACGACTATTGCTGAGGACAGAGAGGACGGAAGCTTTATCTGGGAGAACAGTTATGACAGGGAAAATGCCCTGAATGTATATGAACTGGCACTTTTTCTTCCAAGAGAAGACGGATTGTATGAGAAGTGTGAGGAGGAACATGTACAGAAAGCATATTCCATAGAAGCAATCAAGGCTATGATTGCGAAGGCAGGAATGGAACTGGTGGCAGTCTGTGATGCATATACTCATAATCCGGGTGATGAGAACTGTGAACGTCTGACTTTTGTTGCAAGAGAGCATGGAAAAAGTGCGCAGAACGGATATCATGGAAAGATTCCGGAGAAACCTGACACACACCGCGCGGATTGATGCGATTATAGCAAGCCTCTTAATTAATGCATTATTTACGAGGATTGCTATTGATTTGGCCTAGAGTGTGTCTGAAAAATCATTCCCGCAATCTGCACGCCCCACTTTGCGGGATATTTCACCCGAATTCAGTTGCCGTAGCCCACTACGGCGCCCTCATCCGGGCAAAATATCCCACAAATTGTGACGCACATCTTGCAGAAAGCCTTTTTCAGACACGCTCTAATGTTAAGCCATGGACAAAATGAAAATAATATGAAAGAAATAACAGGAGTAATAAACGAATGAACGATTATATTATCAGAGCAATTGCAGCGAATGATCAGATTCGTGCATTTGCGGCAGTTACTACGGAAACAGTAGAAACAGCGAGACAGGATCACAATACAAGCCCTGTTGCCACAGCAGCACTGGGACGTCTGCTTACCGCAGGTGCCATGATGGGTACCATGATGAAAGGGGATAAGGATATCCTCACACTTCAGATTAAGGCAGGAGGACCACTTGAAGGAATTACAGTAACTGCAGATTCCAAAGGCCGTGTAAAGGGATATGTGGGAAATCCTGATGTATGTATCCCGGCAAACAGCAAGGGCAAACTGGATGTTGCAGGTGCTGTCGGTGTAGGATTTATGAATGTAATTAAGGATATGGGACTGAAAGAGCCTTATGTTGGACAGGTTGCGCTTCAGACCAGCGAGATTGCAGAAGACCTTACCTATTATTTTGCCACAAGTGAACAGGTACCGTCAGCAGTTGGCCTTGGAGTTCTTATGAATAAAGACAATACAGTACGTCAGGCTGGCGGATTTATCGTGCAGTTGATGCCGTTTGCAGAAGAAAGCACAATTGCGAAGCTTGAGGAAAACGTACAGAAAATCACATCTGTCACAAATCTTCTGGAAGAGGGGCATACTCCTGAGAGCCTGCTTGAGAAAGTCCTGGAGGGCTTTGACATGGAGATCAATGAGAAAGTTCCTACGGAATTTTACTGTAACTGCAGCAGAGAAAGAGTGGAGAAAGCCCTGATCAGCATCGGAAGAAAAGAACTCAATGAAATGATCCAGGAAGGTAAGTCCATTGAGATGAACTGCCATTTCTGTAATAAGAATTATGAATTTACAGTGGAAGAACTGAAAGAAATCCTGCGTAAATGTAAATAAGAGACGCCAATGTACTGACAGATAGATCTGCCGGAGCACAGGGAAGAAGAGGTAGAAAATGAAAAACGGTTATATCAAAACAGCGGCCGCAACACCCTATATCACAGTTGCAGACTGCAACGCCAATGGAAATGAGATTATCAGACTGATCCATGAGATGGAGAAAGAACATGTGAAGGTTATGGTTTTTCCGGAGCTTTGTATCACAGGCTATACCTGTCAGGACCTTTTCCTGCAGAGACGTCTTCTTGACAGCGCCTGGGAAACTTTACTGAAGATCACAAAGGAAACTGCTGATGTGGATGCCCTTGTTTTTATAGGTGTGCCTTTCAGAAATCATGGAAAATTATATAATGTGGCAGCGGTTTTAAACAGAGGCGAGATCATTGGGCTGGTTCCGAAAACTTATCTTCCAAACTATGGAGAATTTTATGAGCAGCGCCATTTTGCATCAGGTCTTGGATGTCTGGAATATGTGGCTATTGAGGGAAAGAGAGTTCCTTTTGGAACAGATATTCTTTTTATCTGCGAGGAGGAGCCGGAGCTTGTGGCAGCAGCAGAGATCTGCGAGGATTTATGGGTGACACTGCCGCCAAGCGTTCTTCATGCACAGGCAGGAGCGAATCTGATCGTGAATCTGTCAGCCAGCAATGAGATGGTCGGAAAGGACAGCTATCGCAGAGATCTTGTTTCCGGACAGTCTGCACGTCTGGTGTGCGGATATGTATATGCAAATGCAGGAGAAGGTGAGTCCACACAGGACCTGGTCTTTGGCGGTCAGAATATGATCGCAGAGAATGGAGTGATCCTTGCGGAAGGAAAACGTTTCCACAATGGTATTGTATACAGTGAGATTGATGTGCAGAGGCTGAACGATGAGAGAAGAAGGCTGACTACTTATCAGCCGGCTGACGACAGTGATCATATTAAAGTGTGCTTCCATCTGAATGTGGAGGAGACAAAACTGACCAGAAAATATTCGCAGTATCCTTTCGTGCCTTCACGAAAAGAAGAAAGGGATATGCGTTGTGATGAAATCCTGAATATCCAGGCAATGGGACTTAAGAAACGTATGGATCATATCCATTGCCATAAGGCAACAGTGGGACTTTCCGGAGGTCTGGATTCCACACTGGCATTGCTTGTGATCGCAAGAGCCTTTGACCTTTCCGGTGCGGACAGAAAGGATATTCACTGTATTACCATGCCATGCTTTGGAACCACAGACAGAACTTATCAGAATGCCTGTAAATTAAGTCAGTGTCTGGGTGCGACTTTAAGTGAGATCAATATCAAAGAAGCAGTAAATGTACATTTCAGGGATATTGCTCATGATCCGTCTGTGCATGATGTGACTTATGAGAATAGCCAGGCAAGAGAGAGAACGCAGATCCTGATGGACAGTGCAAATCAGGATGGCTCGATTCTGGTGGGAACAGGGGATTTGTCTGAGCTGGCTCTGGGATGGGCAACCTACAATGGTGACCATATGTCCATGTACGGCGTGAATGCTTCAGTGCCGAAAACTCTGGTGCGTCATCTTGTACGTTATTATGCGGATACCTGCAAAGATGAGAAGCTGACAGAGGTTCTTCTTGATATTCTGGATACGCCGGTAAGTCCGGAGCTTCTGCCGCCTAAGGATGGCAAGATCGCACAGAAGACAGAAGATCTGGTGGGGCCTTATGAACTTCATGATTTCTATCTGTACTATATGCTTCGTGCAGGATTTGAACCGGAGAAAATTTACAGGCTGGCATGTGAGACTTTTGAAGGAATGTATGATAAGGGGACAATCT
The DNA here is from genome assembly GCF_052063845.1 of Blautia sp. HCP3S3_D9. Taxonomy (NCBI): domain Bacteria; kingdom Bacillati; phylum Bacillota; class Clostridia; order Lachnospirales; family Lachnospiraceae; genus Blautia; species Blautia sp. HCP3S3_D9. The sequence continues at coordinate 32,124 of NZ_JBQHWS010000024.1, read as the reverse complement.
TCAAATGGCTGAAAACCTTCTATTGGAGATTTTTTGCACAGCAGTTTAAACGTTCCTGTCTTCCGGATGGCCCGAAGGTGGGAAGCGTTGCGGTTTCACCGAGAGGTGATCTGAGAATGCCAAGTGATGCAAGTGCAGGAGTATGGCTGGAGCAGCTTGAAAATATGGATATTTAGAATCGCATAGCAGAGTGGATGATTTTATTCGCTTGATTTTGCATGGCGAAGCGGAGAACGATTAATTGTTCTCCGCTTTTTTCAGTGCTGTTTCAATTGCATTCAAAAGAATCATGGAAGTATACTTCTGATCTTCGGAATATTGGATATTTTCCAGCGACTGGGAGGTATAAATCTGGCTGGCCAGTGATTCCAGAGCCGGTTCCATGAGAGGAAACATGGCTGCGGTGCTTTCGCTTAAATTTACCAGACGGATGGAAGTTACCCTGTCAGAGTCAACGGTTACTTCCAGGTCAAAGGTGTTTTCATTCAGGTCGATGGAGGAAGTATAAATTCCCGGTTTGTACAGGCTTTTGGCATCGGCTGAGGTACTTTTTTTCTGACCGGGTCCAAACATGAAAAAAAGTACAATAGCCAGGATGACAGCAAGAAGAAGGAAAATGCCTGTATAGACTACTTCCTTCATATGTAGGACTATGATTTTTGTTTTTGCACTCATGGTACACGCCTCCTGGATGGTTTTGTATATTCTATTACAGAAGTGCTTAAATTATGATATACTGAAACAACGAATGTTGAGTAACTGACAGTAAGGAGAGAAGAATGTCATTACAGTTTATAATCGGCAGCTCCGGAGCCGGAAAATCATATTTTGCATATAAAAAAATTATTCAGGAATCACTGCAGCATCCGGAGAAAAATTATTATGTGATCGTACCGGAGCAGTTTACCATGCAGACACAGAAGACGCTGGTGGAAATGCACCCGGGAAAAGGAATCCTGAATATTGACATCCTGAGCTTTGAACGTCTTGCGTACCGTGTATTTGAAGAAACCGGCGGAGATAACAGAAAGGTTCTGGAAGATACAGGAAAAAGCATGGTGCTGCAGAAGATGGTGCAGCAGCACAGAAAGGAACTTGCCTATCTGGGAAGCCAGATGAATAAGCCGGGATACCTGGATGAGGTGAAGTCTCTGGTGTCAGAATTTATGCAGTATGATATCAGAGAAGAGAATCTGGCGGAAATGAAAGATAAGGCCAAAGATCAGCCATTACTTGAAATGAAGCTTAAGGATGTGGGAATCCTTTATCAGTCATTCAGGGAATTTCTGAAAGGGCATTATATGACAGGGGAAGAGGTGATGGATGTCCTGCTTAAACAGCTTCCTTTTTCCGAAAAACTTAAGGGAGCGGAATTTCTCTTTGATGGATTTACCGGATTCACGCCAATTCAGGTCGATGTGCTCAGGGAACTTCTGGTCATTGCTGACCGCATAAGTGTTACTGTGACTATGGACGAACGGGAGGATGCTTTTTCGCCGGGAAAACCTTATCAGCTTTTCTTTATGAGCAAACAGATGATACGGACACTTGCAGGGCTGACCAGAGATCTGGAGGATCCGGTGTATCTGAAACCATCCGGACAGTCCCGGTTTGCACAGGCACCTGCCCTGCAGTTTCTGGAGAAAAATATCTTCCGCTACAGAAAGGGCGTATATTCCAAAGAGCAGCAGGAGATAAAGATATTTACTGCTCCATCCCCCCTGGAAGAAATGCGGGAGGCTGCCAGAAGGATGTCGGAACTTGTGCGTACCTGCGGATACCGTTACGGTGAGATTGCTGTGATCACAGGAAATCTGGAAGAATATGCAAGACTTGCAGCACAGGTATTTGAGGAGGTGGATATTCCATATTTTATTGACGAGAAGCATTCGGTACTGATGAATCCTTTTGTGGAGTATCTGCGTGCTGCCATGGAGATGGCGGTACAGGGCTTTCCTTATGAGAGTGTTTTCCGTTATCTCAGATGCGGGATGTCAGAAGTTACCAGAGAACAGGCTGATAAGCTGGAGAATTATGTGCTGGCGCTGGGAATCCGGGGATATAAGAAATGGTCTGAAAAATGGGTTCGTGTATACAGAGGAATGGAAGCGGAGAAGATACAGGAACTGAATGAGATCAGAGAGATTTTTGCGGAAGAAGTAAGGGAACTTGCGCAGGGATTTGGTTCCGGGAAGAAGACAGTGGAAGAGTACTGCCGGATTCTCTATGAGTTTATCCAAAAAAGCAATGTCTGGCAGAAACTGAAACGACAGGAGCGAAAGTTTAAAGAGTCAGGCGATAAAGCAATGGAAAAAGAATATAACCAGATTTATGGAATTGTGATGGACCTGCTGGATAAGATGGTTGAGATTCTTGGCGAAGAAACGGTAAACAGACAGGAGTTCCGGCAGCTTCTGGAATCAGGACTTTCTCAGGCAAAAGTAGCGCTGATTCCGCCGAGCATAGATCAGGTAATGGTGGGTGATATGGAACGATCCCGCTTAAAGGAGATTAAGGCGTTGTTCTTTGTTGGCGTGAATGAGGGAAATATCCCAAAGAGCACACAGACAGGCGGAATCTTATCAGAGCTTGACAGAGATTTCTTTCAGGAGCAGGGAGTGGAACTGGCACCGGGGCCTAAAGAACTGATGAATATGCAGAGGTTTTATCTGTATCTGAATATGACGAAACCGGGAGAAAAGCTGATCCTCTCCTATAGTGATACCAATGCAAAAGGAGAAGGCATAAGCCCGGCATATCTGATCGGGAGTATACGCAGTCTGTATCCGAAGCTGGAAATTGAGGGTGGATCCGGGGTCAGACCCCATAAAAATTCTATAAACAATTATTATTATCCGGAAAATCCGGAAGCTGGGATTGATCTGTTTCTGGAGAAGCTGGCACAGGAGACAGAGAAGGAGCATGAGGATATTCTGGAGCAGGCAGATGAGACGGATGCAGTGTTTGGAGAGCTTTACAGCTGGTATCTGCGGAATCCGGAATACAGAAGCAGAGTACAGAAGCTGGTACAGTCGGCTTTTGCCGGAAAACCAAAGGACATTATCAGCCAGAGTGTGGCGAAGGCATTATACGGAGAGGTTTCACCTTACAGTGCTACCAGACTGGAACGTTTTGCAGCCTGTGCATTTGCACATTTCCTTCAGTATGGAATGAAGCTTACCGAGCGTGTGGAATATGAGTTTAAACCTATGGATATGGGAAATGTTATGCATGAAGCACTGGAAAGCTTTGCAGAAGAAGTGCGAAAAAGAGGCATGAAATGGACAGAGCTGACAGAACAGGAACGGAATGAGATTGCGGACTGGTGTCTGGATAATATTGTGGCAGATTATGGAAACACGGTGCTCAAAAGCAGTGCCAGAAATGAATATATGATCGAGAGAACAAGGAGAATCCTCAGAAGGACGGTATGGGCACTTCAGAAACAGTTGGAACAGGGAGAATTTCAGCCGGAAGGCTTTGAGGTAACCTTCGGGGGAGGACGGATTGACAGAGTAGATATTATGGAAGATCAGAATAAGGTGTATGTGAAGGTAATTGATTATAAAACCGGAAATACATCTTTTGACCTGGTTTATCTGTATCATGGCCTGCAGTTACAGCTGATGATCTATCTGGATGGTGCCCTGCGCGTAGAGCAGAAGAAATATCCGGATAAGGAGATTATTCCTGCGGGAGTTTTCTATTACAATATCAAGGATCCTATGATCCAGGAGAAGATAGATGCGGATGTGGAAGCAGTCAGTGCAGGTCTTATGAAAGAACTGAAGATGAATGGGCTGGTTCAGGCAGATCCGGAACTTGTGTACAGGATGGACAGCAGCCTTGGCTCAATTCCTGTCGCATTTAATAAGGACGGAAGTTTTCGCAAAAATTCTTCTGTAGCAGACAGAACGCAGTTTGCAGTGCTTGGACGGTATGTAAGGACGAAGATTGAGAAGATAAGAAGTTCTATTCTGGAGGGAGATGCAGAGGTTTCTCCCTATGAGCTTGGAAAAAAGAATGCGTGTACTTATTGTCCGTATATGACGGTATGCGGATTTGACCGCAGGCTGTCAGGATATGAATTCCGCAGACTGAAAAACTTCTCTGATGAGGAATTATGGAAAGCATTTGACAGGGAGGCAGAATAAGATGGGCGTACAGTGGACAAAGGAGCAGCAGGAGGTTATACGGCTGCGGGACAGAAATATTCTGGTCAGTGCGGCAGCCGGGTCCGGAAAAACGGCAGTACTGGTGGAACGTATCCTGAGTAAGATCACAGATAAAGACCACCCTGTGGATATTGACAGACTGCTGATCATGACATTTACAAGAGCGGCAGCAGGTGAAATGAAAGAGAGGATCTCGGCAGCTATTGAAAAAGCACTCTGTGAGGATCCCGATAATGAGCATCTGCAGAGACAGACAACCCTGCTTCATACTGCACAGATTACAACTATTGATGGTTTCTGTGCCTATATTATCCGGAATTACTTTCATCTGATTGGACTGGATCCAGGATATCGGACAGCAGATGAGGGAGAACTGAAGCTTCTGCGAGGAGATGTTGTGAAAGCACTGCTTGAAGAATATTATGCCAGGAAAGATGAAAAGTTTCAGAAATTCGTGGAATGCTTTGCAACAGGAAAGTCAGATGAAAATCTGGGAAACCTGATACAGAAATTATATGAAATGGCTATGAGCAATCCTTTTCCGCAGGAATGGCTGTCCGGATGTATGGATGATTACAGGATTGATTCCCTGGAAGAGTTAAGAGAGACTGAGTGGATGAGAATGCTCTGGGATGCAGTGAAGGATGAACTGCAGGAAGCGAAGCTTCTGGTGCAGGAGGCTCGAAGAATCTGCTCAGAGCCGGATGGTCCGTATCTGTATGATGAGGCATTGAGCAGTGATCTGCTTCTTATAAGAAGTCTGCAGGAGCTGGCAGAGAAAAGAGATTATAATGGAACTGCAGAAATACTCATGAAACCCTCATTTGCCCGGCTGAGCACAAAGAAGGCTGCGGATGTAGATGAACAGAAGAAGCAGAGAGTGAAAGATATCCGGGATGAGGAAAAGGGGATTCTGAAGGAACTGGGGCAGCGATATTTCCAGAGTACAGAGAAGGAACTTCTGGAAGTGATCAGATATATCAGAGGTCCTATAGAGATGTTAGTTGAACTGACGGTACAGTTTAAAGAACAGTTTGGAGAGGCAAAGAGAGAAAAGAATATTCTGGATTTTACGGATATGGAACATTTTGCCTTGCAGATACTGATGACGAAAGAAGGGGAAGAAATCCATATGTCTCAGGCTGCGAGAGAACTTTCCGCAAAGTATGATGAAGTCCTGGTGGATGAATATCAGGACAGTAACTTAGTGCAGGAGCTTCTGACAACAGCAGTATCCGGGTGGATCAACCAGAAGAAAAATATCTTCATGGTAGGAGATGTAAAGCAGAGTATCTATCGTTTCCGTCTGGCAAGGCCGGAGCTTTTCATGGAAAAATATAAAAGTTATTCCACAGAAGAAGAACAGGAGCAGAGAATTGACCTGCACAAAAATTTCCGGAGCAGGGAACAGGTTCTGGAGAGTGTAAACTTTATTTTCCGACAGATCATGGGGGAAGACCTGGGAGGGATTACCTATGACAAAGATGCGGCCCTTTATCCCGGAGCTTCTTTTCCGGAAGGAGAGTCAGAGGAATTTGTAAAGACAGAGGTTCTTCTGATAGAGAAAGACGGAGAAGAACTGTCTGATGTACAGGACTATGAAGACGCAGGTGCATCGGGAAACCGTAGGGAAATGGAAAATCAGACAGGGCAGGAACTGGAAGCACTGGCCATTGCACAGAGAATTAAAGAAATTGTGGGAAAAGAACAGATCGTAGATAAAGAGACGAAGGAATACCGGCCTGTGGAATACGGGGATATTGTAATCCTGCTGCGCACTGCCTATGGATGGGCAGAAACCTTCAGGGAAGTGCTGGCGTCTCAGGGGATTCCCGTATATTGTACATCAAGAACCGGATATTTCTCTGCAACCGAGATTGTGACTGTACTGAATTATCTGAAGGTGTGTGACAATCCGCTGCAGGATATTCCGCTTATGGGAGTGCTTCGTTCACCGATCGTCGGATGCACCTCCCAGGAACTGGCAGAGCTTAGAATACAGTATCCTGATGGTCTTCTCTATGAGAGCATTTCTGCATATGCAGGAGAAAATGAAATTCTCGAAAAAGAGCTGACTCCGGATAAACTGAAATATGAATTGTCAAACAATAATCTGCAAACAGGCGAAAAGAACTCCCTGAATATTAAATTAAAAGGATTTCTGAGCCTCCTTGAAAAGGTAAGAAATATGGCTGCATATACGCCGGTCCACGAATTGATCCTTTATGTGCTGAAAGAAACCGGGTATGGAGATTATGCAAGGGCACTTCCGGGAGGGGAGCAGCGTTTTGCAAATCTTACCATGCTTGTGGAGAAAGCTATGGACTATGAGAAGACAAGCTACAGGGGTCTGTTTAACTTTGTTCGTTATATCGAACAGCTACAGGCATATCAGGTAGACTATGGAGAAGTCAATCTGACAGGAGCGGGCAATACCGCAGTGGAGATCATGACGATCCACAAGAGTAAGGGACTTGAATTTCCGGTAGTATTTGTGGCCGGTATGGGAAAACAGTTTAATTTTCAGGATATGAATGCAGGTCTTTTGCTTCATCCGGAACTGGGAATAGGGGCTGATGCTATCATACCGGAGAAACGGGTGATCGCATCTTCGCTGAATAAGCAGGTGATCAGAAGACAGCTTCTGAAGGAGAGTCTGGGAGAGGAACTGAGGGTACTTTACGTTGCCATGACAAGAGCAAAAGAGAAACTGATCCTTACAGGAACAGTCGGAAAGCTGGAAAAGCAGATGCTGTCGCTGTCGCGTTTTCTGGATGAGGAAGAAGAACTGATCCCACTGGGAACCAGAATGAAAGCAAAGAATTACTGGGCTTTTGTACTGCCTGCGCTGGTGCGGCATCGGGCAATGAGTGAACTTTTGTGGGAATATGGAATCCTCATGAAGAAACAGCCGGGGATTTACGATGATATCTCTGAGTTTGTGATAAAAAAGATTACTGTCCGTCAGATGACAGAAAAGGCAGTTCTCATCCAGACAGGAAACCAGATGCAGGAGGAATATCTGAAGAACTGGGATGAAAATAAAGTGTATGATGAGGCTGTGAAGGAAGAGATAGAGAAGAGATTTTCCTTTGTATATCCGTATAAATATCTGGAAGATATTCCGGTTAAAGTCAGTGTTTCGGATCTGAAAAAGAGAAGCTGGCATGATGAAAGTGAACTGGAAGAGAATATCGGTGTGTCTGCCGAAGAGCAGGAGGAAGAACAGGAAGCGCCGGTTCCCGCATTTATGGCAGAGAAGCAGGAAGAGTATAAGGGGGCTGCCAGAGGTACTGCTTACCACAGAGTAATGGAATGTCTGGATTATGCAGAAACAGATACAGAGGAACAGCTTCGGGCTCAGTTAAAGAGACTTCTGGAGAGCCAGAAAATGACAGAGCAGGAAGCGGAATGTATTCGGATCCGGGATATCAGGAGGTTTGTGGAGTCCAGACTGGGGCAGAGAATGAAGAAGGCTGCCATGAAAAAACATCTTTACAGAGAACAGCCTTTTGTGATCCAGAGAAATGCTTCTATGCTCGATGATGGTTGGAAGAACGAAACAGTGCTGGTGCAGGGAATTATCGATGCCTATTTTATGGAAGAGGAAGAGATTGTTCTTGTGGACTATAAAACGGATAGAGTGAGGAGAGGACAGGAACAGAAGCTGATCGATCTGTATCATGTGCAGCTTGAGGATTATGCCCGGGCATTGGAGCGGATGACGGGGAAAAGAGTGAAGGAAAAGATCATTTATTCGTTTACATTGCAGAAAGAGATATTGCTGTAAGCGGAATAAATATTATTATTGTGAATTCAAATATCCGGCAGGGATAAGCGCGTGTTATACGCGCCACCCTGCCGGATATTTGTTTTTCAGGATCTGGTTGACCAGTTTACCGAAGCCAATGGGATATCCATCTGCACAGAGGAGATGCCAGCCTTTTTTGTGAGCTGCTTCTTCGGGTTCGATATTTAAGGTTTCGCCCTTTAAATATCTGGTGATCCTTTCGTCAGAAGCGGAGAGAGAGATGACTGCTTCTGCTTCATCTTTGCGGATCGCCAGTGCAAGTGGCTGAGACGGCTCGAAGCGGTTTTTCTTCAGGTCACCGAGATAGAGACCGTTTCTTAAGAAGGTGATGCCACGGAAGTTGTGGGCAACCGGGGGAAGATAGTAGGCTTTATCACCGCGGATTTCCACACGTTCCCAGTCAAACGGCTGGCCGCAGAGGGTTTTCAGACCGATTTCGTTCAGAAATTCCTCAATCAGTGGAAATGCGTTTTTGTCCGGTTTTGTGTGAGGACGGGAGTTTTCCCGGATTGCCTGTCCTTTTTTACGGAAGAGCGCAAGGAAGTGTCCCTCTCCGTTCATTTTGTGTGGGAAAATCCGGATGCATTTGGTAAGTTCCGGATTTCCGTTTCCCCATTCAGGAACTCCATGGGAGAAGCCTTCATAATCTTCCATTGCTGCAAGTTCCATGTCAGGACGGTTTTCCAGAAGCCAGGAAACAGTTTGTTCATCTTCTGCAGGCGCGAATGTGCAGGTAGAGTAAAGCATCAGTCCGCCGGGACGGAGCATATCGGCTGCCTGGAGGATAAGCTCTTTCTGGATTTCGGAAAGCTCCAAGGATTTTTCGGGAGTCCAGTCTTTGGCAAGTGCTTCTTCCTTACGGAACATTCCTTCTCCGGAGCATGGGGCATCCAGGATGATCTTGTCGAAGAATTCGGGGAATGCTTTGGTTAACTTTGCAGGTGTTTCGTTTGCTACGAAGACATTTGGGATGCCAAAGAGTTCCAGGTTGCGAAGGAGGGCTCTGGCGCGGGAAGTGCTGATATCGTTTGCTACCAGAAGTCCCTGTCCCTGAAGTGCTGCGCCTGCTGCAGTTGCCTTGCCGCCCGGGGCTGCGCAGAGGTCCAGGACTCTGTCACCCGGCTCGATGGGGATGCGGGAGGCGGGGGTCATGGCGCTGGGTTCCTGAAGGTAGTAGAGGCCAGCCTGGTAGTATGGGCATCTGGAGGGGCGGATGTCTTCATCGTAGAAGTAGCCGTTTTTGATCCATGGAATCTGGCGGATTGGAAATGGAGACAGGTTTTCGAAGCCTTCGCAGGTGATCTTGGAGGTGTTTATGCGCAGGCTGTAGGTTCGGGGGGCATTGAAGCTGGAGATGAAAGCTGGATATTCGTTGCCGAGCATTTCTTCCATTCGAGAGAGGAATGCGGGGTGAAGTTGTGTTGTATTTTTGTTCATAATTGGGTAAGTTTCCTTTGCTGTAGTTTAGTCGAATGTTTATAGATAGATATCATGGTAATTATAAATGATAATGGATTTTTGCTAAATAGTATTGACAAAATGATATTATACATCATATAATATCGTTAACAAAACAATATTGATGTTCTGTATAGTATATAGCCTCCGGCAGGATTGCAGAGATGATGCTGTCTGTACAGAACATAATTGAAACAGGGGAGTGAGCATATGGTTTTTAATACGGGTGCTGCGCTTCTAGATGCGGTTGTTCTGGCGGTTGTTTCCAAGGAGAAGGAAGGGACTTATGGGTATAAGATCACGCAGGATGTGCGTGGAGTTCTGGATGTTTCGGAGTCTACTTTGTATCCTGTGCTCAGGAGGCTGCAGAAGGATGATTGTCTGGAGGTTTATGATATGGCGTATGCAGGGCGTAACCGGCGTTATTATAAGCTGACGGACAGAGGTGCTGCGCAGTTGGAGTTTTATAAAGCTGAATGGAAAATTTATGCATCCAAGATAAGCGGGATGTTTGAGGGAGGAATAGGATGATGGACAGGGCGCAGTTTATGCAGGAGCTGGAGAAGCTGCTTGCTGATATTTCCGAGACAGAGAGGCAGGATGCCCTTGATTTTTATAATAGTTATTTCGATGATGCAGGAGCTGAGAATGAAGCTTCGGTGCTCAGGGAACTTGGAAGTCCAGAGAAGGTTGCGGCGATCATCAAGGCGGATCTGAAAGGTTCGGCAGGAGGCTATGAGTATGGAGAATATACGGAGCATGGCTATGAGGATGCCCGGACTAAAGAGAGAGGTCAGATGCCTGAGAAGTATGGAGAAGAGTCGGGAACAGGGAATCGTTTTTTCAGGAAGGGGAATCAGGCGGTGCTGATCCTTGCGGTGATCCTGCTGGTTTTTATTTCTCCTTTTGTTAAGGGGGCTGTTGGTGGGATTCTGACATTTGCAGTTGGAATCTTACTGCTTCCGTTCTGGCTGATCGTTGGATTGGGCATAGGTGCTGTGGCTTTACTGGCTGGCGGAATTGCAGCTATTGTGGCTGGAGCAGGGCTTTTGACTGTAATGATCGGAACCGGGATTATGACCATAGGAATTGGATGTCTGATGATTGCTCTGGCAATCCTTATGATATTAGGACTGATTAGCATCGCAGTACGCATTGTGCCGAAATGGTTTCGAAAGATTACCGACTTTTTTAACAGGTTGCTTTACAGAAAGAGAAAGGAGGCGGTTAAATGAAGAAGTTTACAAAAGGAATGTTGATCGCAGCGGGGATTTTTGGTGCTGTGGGAATTGGGCTGACAGCTGCCGGTGGTGTTATGGGAGCCAGTATGTCGGAACTGACAGGGGTGAAAAGCCTGAAAAGAGTGCTTCTGGTGACAGACGGGGATTATGATTATGATGACAGCGATGACTATGACAGCGATGACTATGACGGCGATGACTATGATGACGATGACTATGACGGCGATGACTATGATGACGATGATTATGACGACAGTGGTGATTATGACGACAGTGAGGATTATGTCCGCGCTGTTGATAAGAATGAGGAAGATGGCACTGTATATCAGTTGAAGTATCAGCCCACAAAGCTGGATATAGAGCTGAAGTACGATGAGCTGATTCTGGAAGAGGGCGACAGTTTCTGTGTCAGAGTTTATGATGACAGTGGGAAGAATGTGACAGTGAAGGAGAGTTCAGATACTCTTAAGGTCAGAAGCACGAAAAAACTGTCTAAAACCAGAAAGGTGTGTATCTCCTATCCGGAAGATGTTAAGCTTCAGGAGCTGGAGATTGAGATGGGTGCAGGTACTGTTTATCTGAACAGAGATATTGAGACAGAGAAGCTGAGTGTGGAGATGGGAGCCGGGGAATTTGAAAGTAAGAATCCGGTGACTGCAAGGGAGGCAGATCTGGAAATCGGAACCGGAAGTATGACATTTGCAGATCTGAGCGCCAGGAAGACAGATGGAGAATGTGGTCTGGGTGAACTGGATCTGACACTGACCGGTACGCAGGAGGATTATAATTATGATTTGGAATGTGGAGTGGGAAATCTGGATGTAGGTTCTGATTCTTACAGCGGACTTGGACGGGAGAAAAGCATTTCCAATACAGGTGCAGACAGGAAAGTGGATCTGGAGTGCGGTATGGGAAATGTATCGGTGAATTTCTCAGGGAAAGAGCACAGAGATTTGCAAATGTCCTGAGGAGCATACACTTATGCACTCTGACGGGAAGAAACAAAAGTAGTATTTAACCGAATCAAGAAGTTATTGGTGTAGAGTAAGTAGCGAAGCGGATGATTTTATCTGCTCGACTAATCTGGGTTTAAGGAGGAAATGGAACATGGGTGACAAACGTTTATACAAATCATCAGAAAACAGTATGCTTTGCGGTGTATGTGGAGGAATTGCAGAATATTTTGATATTGACCCTACGCTGGTGCGTCTGGCATGGGTGATCCTTACCTGCTTTGGCGGTGCGGGAATCTGGGCATATATCATTGCTGCAATTATTATTCCGAAAAGATAACAGAATCTCAGGATCCAATCTGTAATAGACAGAAGTATAACCGAATCAAGCAGGCAGCGAAGCGGATTGTGAATATCTGTTTGCATGAAATACAGTGAAATACAGTATAAAAATTAAGAAAACAGCCCATACTCCAAAGAAAAGGAGTGTGGGCTGTTTTGAATAAAGAGAAGGAAATAAAAGCTTATCTTGATGGAGAATTGTTACCGGATACCAGAATGAAGTATGAAATTGCAGAGGAAATGGGACTGCTGGACAGAGTATTGAGTGATGGATGGAAAAGTCTGTCTGCGAAAGAGACCGGAAGGATTGGAGGGCTGATGACGAAACGAAAAAAAGAGAAACTGAAAAAATAAATGAATGATATGGGATAAACATATAACGGAATAAACTTGTTCTCCGGGCGATGATGCTGTAAAATTAGAGCAAGTAGCGAAGTGGATAATTTTATCTGCTATAAATATGGGAGGACAATAAAATGAAGTTAGGTATTCTGGGAGCAGGAGGCATTGCTTCTACTATGGCGAAAACAGTGGCAGGAATGAAAGATGTGGAGGCGTATGCGGTTGCTGCCCGTGATCTGGGACGTGCCCAGGTATTTGCACAGAAATATGAAGTAAAAAAAGCATATGGATCCTATGAGGAAATGCTGGCAGATGATGAGGTTGAACTGGTTTATATCGCAACCCCTCATTCACACCATTATCTGCATGCGAAAATGTGTCTGGAAGCAGGAAAGCATGTGCTTTGTGAAAAGGCATTTACTGTAAATGCAGAGCAGGCACAGAAATTATTTGATCTTGCAAAAGAGAAAAAGCTTCTGATCACAGAAGCAATCTGGACAAGATATATGCCGTCCAGAAAGATGATCAACGATATTATTGAAAGCGGTGTGATCGGAGAAGTTACGGCAGTTACCGCGAATCTCAGCTATACAGTAAGTCATGTGGAACGTATCCGTAAACCGGAGCTGGCAGGAGGTGCTCTTCTGGATGTAGGCGTATATCCAATCAATTTTGCCTCCATGGTGCTTGGCGATAAGGTAAAGGATGTAAAGGCTACTGCAATCTTTCAGAATGGAGTGGATATTCTGGACAGCATTGCCATGGTGTTTGAGGGAGATCGTATGGCAACTCTTCAGTGTGGAGCAAGAGAAATCTCAGACAGAATGGGAAGTATTTTCGGAACCAGAGGATATATGCAGGTGCAGAATATCAATAATCCGGAAAAGATCACAGTGTTTGATACCGAACATAACGAAGTGGCTTCTTATGTTGTGCCGGAACAGATCTCAGGATATGAATATGAGGTAGAATCCTGCATGAAAGCAATCCAAGAGGGAAAACTGGAGTGTCCGGAAATGCCTCATGCAGAGACAATAAGGATCATGAAAATCCTGGACGATATCCGTAAATCCTGGAATTATGAGATTCCGTGGATTGAGTGATTTTGTGTTGCCGAGAACGGAGCGGACGGTAACGATTTTGCATTTGTTTATGAATATTTTATTTTGAATTATAAGTATAATGTGTTACAATGAATATAAGCATTAAGACTACCAGGCAGGTCAGAATTTGACCTGCCTGTAAATGAATACGGAAATAAATCGGGTTTAAAAGAAGCGTTAATAATTGTAACAAAATAAAATTACTGGTATGGCAAAAATAAAATTACAGGGGAAATGCGGATGAGTGAGATGACAGATGCATATGTAAAACTGGATAAGGTTTCCAAGATATATGGAACCAAAGAAGTAAAGATCGTTGCAGTGGATGAGATCAGCTTTGAGATTGCCAAGGGAGAGTTTGTAGTGATCGTTGGTCCCAGCGGTGCGGGCAAGACGACAGTGCTGAATATTCTTGGGGGTATGGATCAGGCTACCAGCGGAGAAGTTCTGGTGGATGGAAGGAATATTGCCAGATATAACAGCAGGCAGCTTACCGGTTATCGGAGAAATGATATTGGATTTGTATTCCAGTTCTATAATCTGGTGCCTAATCTTACAGCGCTGGAGAACGTAGAACTGGCATTGCAGATCTGTAAAAATCCGCTGGATGCCAGAGAGGTTCTGGAGGAAGTGGGACTGAAGGACAGACTGACCAATTTCCCGGCACAGCTTTCCGGTGGTGAACAGCAGAGAGTTTCCATTGCCAGGGCGCTGGCGAAGAATCCCAAGCTGTTATTGTGTGATGAGCCTACAGGTGCACTGGACTACCAGACTGGTAAGGCAATCCTGAAGCTTTTGCAGGATATGTGCAGGGAACGTGGAATGACGGTAATTGTCATTACCCATAACTCGGCGCTGACACCTATGGCAGACCGTGTGATCAAGATTAAGAACGGTAAGGTTTCCAGGATGACGATGAATGACCATCCTACACCGATTGAGGAGATAGAATGGTAGGTAGGTGATGAATATGAAAGCAATGCATAAAGATTTCTGGATGGAGATACGCAAAAGTAAGGCCAGATTTATTTCTATATTTATGATCGTTGCCCTGGGAGTTGCATTCTTTTCCGGGATACAGGCTTCGTCGCCGGATATGCGCTTCTCAGGCGATGCTTATTATGATGAAACCAATCTTATGGATATCAAAGTAGTGGGAACTCTGGGACTGACGGAGGATGATGTGTCTGCCATCAGGCAAGTGGACGGAGTAGAGAATGCAGAAGGTGCTTATGGAACAGATGTAATGTGTGGAGAAGGCGAGAAGCAGAAGGTACTCCATGTGGAAGCTGTGAATCAAACCATGAACCGGATCTCAGTGACAGAGGGAAAAGTACCGGAAAAAAGCGGAGAGATTTTCCTTGATTGCATTTTTGCTGAGAGCAATGGATATCAGGTGGGAGATCAGATTACCCTGAAACAGGATGGAGACAGCGAACTGCTGAAAAAGACAGATTACACAGTTGTGGGTTTAGGCAAAAGTCCTCTCTACATATCCTATAATCGCGGAAATTCCACTCTGGGTTCCGGTGAGGTTAATGGATTTGCCTATGTGCTTCCTGAGGATTTTGATCAGGAGGTTTATACACAGATCTATGTGCAGGCTCATGGGGCACAGAATCTGATCAGTTATACAGATGCTTATGATTCCCTGATAGAGAGAGCGCAGGAGCAAGTGGAGGGGATTGAGGCAGAACGGTGTCAGGTCAGATATGATGAGATTGTAGAGGAAGCTAATGACAAGCTTGCAGATGCCAGAAAGGAACTGGAAGACGGAAAGAAGGAAGCTGATGAGAAGCTTGCGGATGCCAGACAGGAACTGGAGGACGGCGAAAAGAAGTTAAAAGACGGAAAGAAAGAATATAAGGATGGCAAGAAAAAGCTTGCAGATGCCAGAAAGGAGCTGGAGGACGGAAAAGCCCAGCTTGCAGACGCAAAGAAGGAATTAGAGGATGGCAGATCCCAGCTTGCCAGTGCGAAAGAGCAGCTTGCCAGCGGCAGAGCGCAGATCGCATCTGCAAAGGAACAGTTGAATGCCGGATGGGCAGAGGTTTCCGAGAACCAGGCAAAGCTTGATGAGGGCAAGGCACAGCTGCAGGATGGAAAAAATCAGTTAAGTGCCGGTGAGAAGCAGATTGCAGATGTAAAGGCGCAGCTTACCCAGAGCCAGCAGGAGCTTGACAATGGCAAGGCACAGATCCAGTCCGGCAGAGAGCAGATCGCAGCAACCAGACAGGACTTAAATGCCAAAAAGGAAAGCTGTAATCAGGGACTTGCGCAGATTGAGCAGCAGGAGGCACAGCTTTCCGAAGGAGAGACCCAGTTAGAGAGTGCCAGAAGTCAGCTTGCAGCATTGCAGGCACAGTATGAGCAGGCACAAGCTTCAGGCACATATTCCGAGGAAGACCTGGCAGCTCTGGCAGCACAGGTTTCCACTTATCAGGAGCAGGTGGACAGTCAGGCAGCCCAGCTGGAAGCAGCCAGAAACCAGATCGCAGCAGCAAGAAGTGAACTGGAGAGTGGTTTAAGCCAGGTGGAGAGCGGACTTGCCCAGCTTGATACAAAGGAAGCGGAATTAAACCAGCAGGAGGCCGCACTTCCCGATGCACAGGCAAAGATTGATGCAGGCTGGAAAGAGGTGAAGGCCCAGGAGAAGAAACTGGAACCAGCCAGAAAAGAGATTCAGGAAAAAGAAGCCCAGCTTGAGTCAGCACAGGAACAGATTGATGCTGCAAAAGCAAAATTAAATTCCAGCCAGGCTCAGTTAGAGGAGAAAGAGGCAGAGCTTGCTTCAGGAGAAGCGCAGATCCAGGAGAATGAAGGGAAGCTTGCTTCCGGCGAGAAAGAGATTGCCGACAATGAACAGAAGCTGAAGGATGGCGAGAAGGAAATCTCAGAGAATGAGCAGAAGCTGAAGGATTCCAGAAAGGACATCAAGAAAGCAGAGAAGGATCTGGAAGAAGGTAAAAAGGAATACGAAGACGGCAAGAAGGATGCAGAGAAAGAGATCGCAGATGGTGAGAAGAAGATTCAGGATGCTCAGGATGAGATCGATGATATCAGTATGCCGGAATGGATGGTAACGGACCGCAATGATCTTCCGGAATATTCAGATTATGGGGATAATGCAGACAGAATGAGAAGTATCGGACAGGTTTTCCCTGTTATCTTTTTCCTGGTGGCTGCACTGGTAAGTCTGACTACCATGACACGAATGGTGGAGGAACAGAGAACCCAGATCGGTACAATGAAGGCGCTGGGATACGGAAAGTATGCGATTGCCTCCAAATATCTGCTGTATGCCTTTCTTGCCACAGTGGGAGGCAGTATTCTGGGAATTCTGATCGGAGAGAAGATCCTGCCTTTGGTTATTATTAACGGGTATGGCATTATGTACAAGGGAATGATGAACAATATCCAGATCCGTTATGAATTTAAATTTGCAATGATAGCGGCAGGTGCGGCAACTGTGTGTACCGTCGGAGCCACCATTTTCTCCTGCTACAGGGCACTGGCGGAAACCCCGGCATCATTGATGCGTCCGCCTGCTCCCAAAGAGGGTAAGAGAATCCTGTTGGAACGGATCCCGCTTTTCTGGAAGCATCTGAATTTTACATGGAAATCTACTCTGAGAAACCTTTTCCGATATAAAAAACGTTTCTTTATGACGATTTTCGGTATTTCGGGAAGTATGGCGCTGATGCTGGTAGGCTTTGGACTCAGGGATTCCATTATGGATATTGCCAGACGGCAGTATCAGGAGCTTCAGCATTACACCGGAACGATCATTGATGATGAGGATGCCACAGATAAGGAGAGACAGGAGCTGGATGAGTTTCTGAAAAATAACAGCCAGATCGAGAGATATACCCATGTCCAGTTTACCAAAATGAGTGTTCCCAGAAATAAATCCAATATCAGCGTATATGTGTATGTGCCTGAGAATCTTGAGACCTTTAATAAGGATGTAACTCTTCAGGACAGAAAGACAAAAGAGAAATATAAGCTGACGGATGCAGGTACAGTGATCAGTGAGAAGACGGCAACTCTGACAGGACTGAAAGTCGGGGATACCATGACCATCACAAAGGATGGAAAAAATTATGAGACAAAGATCGCAGCAGTGACAGAGAATTACATGGGACATTATATTTATATGACAGGAAATGTCTATGAACAGACCTTCGGGGAGAAGCCGAACTATTCTGCAACTGTATTCACGGTAAAAGAGGAGTACAAAGAATCAGAATCTGAGGTGGGAAATGAGATCTTGAAGTATCCGGCTGCGTTAAGCATCAGCTATACCAGCAGTCTGGAGGCTCAGCTTCACAGAATGCTGGGGGCATTGGATACGGTGATCATAGTGCTGATCATTTCTGCGGGAATGCTTGCTTTTGTGGTTCTGTACAATCTGAACAATGTCAACATTACGGAGCGCCAGAGAGAACTGGCAACTCTGAAGGTACTGGGATTCTATGATACTGAGGTTTCTGCTTATGTATACAGGGAGAATGTTATCCTTACTTTCATAGGAGTGCTGGCAGGTGCTGTATTCGGAATCTTTTTGCACAGGTATATTATCCGTACTGTGGAAGTGGATGCGGTTATGTTTGGAAGAAATATTAATCCTGTCAGTTTCCTGTACTGCGGACTGCTGACAATTGGATTCTCCATGATCGTAAATCTGTTTATGCATCAGAAATTAAAGAAGATTGACATGGTAGAATCCCTGAAAAGTGTGGAATAAACGGCAGGTGAAACATCTGCAGATGTAAACTGGAGCCTTGGAATGTACATGTCCGGTTTCTTCCCATGTATGATGTTTGGTATTCCTGGTGCAGCTCTGGCAATGATCCAGTGTGCAAAGGACAATAAGAAAAAAGTTGCTATTGGTCTGGTAGCTTCCGCAGCACTTTGTGCATTTATCTGCGGTGTTACAGAGCCGTTCGAATTTGGCTTCATGTTCCTGGCTCCTGGACTTTATGTTATTTATGCATTATTATATAGTGTCTTTACAGTTGTTGCAGTATTATTAGGATTCCGCGCAGGATTCTCATTCTCTGCAGGTGCAACAGACCTTCTGTTCTCCGCATCTCTGCCTGCAGCACAGAAAACATGGCTGATCATTCCTCTGGGAATCGCAGCATTTATCGTATTCTATGTAGTATTCAGATTTGCAATCCTTAAATTTGATCTGAAGACTCCTGGAAGAGAAGATGATGATATGGACGAAACAACTGTAAAACTTGCAAACGATAACTTTACAGAAGTTGCAAAAATTATCTTAGAAGGTGTTGGCGGAAAAGGAAACGTTGCATCTATCGATAACTGCATTACAAGACTTCGTCTGGAAATCAAAGACTATACAGCTGTTGATGAAAAGAAAATCAAATCAGCCGGTGTTGCCGGTGTGATCAGACCTGGTAAAAATTCTGTTCAGGTTGTAATCGGTACGAAAGTTCAGTTCGTAGCAGATGAGTTTAAAAAGCTCTGTAAATAATATAGCAGATAAAATCCCTTTTTACAAAAAAGACCGCATTCATTGCGGCCTTTTTTCAATGGAAAAATACTCTGTGATTTTATGTTTTTGATCAAATTGATTATTGTATTCCAGAATGTGATGTTTATTCATCAGCTTCTGAAATTTCTCTGGTAAATTGTTCTGGGAATACCAGGTACCGTCTGTATTACATACGGCACCGATTCCAATGATCGGAAGCTTGTCTTTCGTCCTGTTCCACTGTTTCTGATTTCCAGTATGGCTATTTTATATTATTTTGCTTTAATTTTCAATACCTTTGAATAAGAACTGTATGCTTTGACATAGCTGTTGGTATCCTTTACATAACTGCGGATACGGAAGTAGTAGGTTTTACCCTTTTTCAGGGATTTCAGGGTATAGCTTCCATTGGAATCTCCGGATAACTTCAGGCGTTTATAGGCACCCTTGGCACTGGTTTTGTACTCGATCACATATCTGGAATATCCATTTTTGTAGTTGGTAGGATAACCGGTCCATTTTAACTGGATTCTGCCTTTGGATAAAGCAGTAGCCTTCAGACCGGTTACCTTTACAGAAGTTGCCACCGTGCAGGCGATTTGGTCTTTTCCACCGGAAAGCATACAAAAAGCACAAATACAGGAAAAAAGTATTGTTAAACATTGACAGAACAACAAAAAGGTTGTATCATACAGAGAGACATTAGTCCTCATTACAAGGACAGGGGATAAATATATGAAAAATGGCGAAAAAAAGATACTGTCGGAGAAGGTTGCAGATATGCTGCGGGCAAAAATCATAAACGGCGAGCTGCAGGCAGACAGCAGGATTATTGAGAGTGATGTTGCAAAATGTATGGAGGTCAGCAGGGGACCGGTGCGGGAGGCATTGAAAATTCTGGAATTTGAAGGTCTGGTGACCTACGAATCCAATAAGGGTTGCCGCGTGACGAATCTGTCTATGGAGGATGCCTATGAGGTATTCTTTCTGCGGGGCAATCTGGAAATCATGGCTCTTCGCCAGGCGGGGGGAAGGCTGCCGGATACCAGCCTTTTAACCATGAGAAGCTATCTGGAGGGGATGGAGCGCGCCCAGAAGGATAAGAATCTTCTGCAGATGGTGCAGATGGATGAGCTGTTTCACAGAGAAATCGTCAGCGCGGGGAATATGAAGCGTCTGGTACGGATGTGGGAGAGCTTAAGCCCGTTAAACGGCGCCATGTTTTTGAAGGTCAATGATACCTTTGAGTTGCGTGAGGGAGAGACTGCGGAGGAAATCTTCGGCAATTACCGGCGCGGGGATAATTATGAGGCTCATAAGCTTCTGCTGGAGAAGCTCAGCGGCATTGATTTGGAGAGCGCAGTGCTGTGCCTGAGAAATCACTATGTACAGACCGGAGAGCGGATATATAAAATCGAATCGAGAAGGAGACTTCTGAAGAAGACACTTTAAAAAAAAGGACACGGTCACTTAAAAAAAGCGGCGGTGTCCTTTTTAAGTTAAATGCGGAAGATCAATATCCTGCGGTGTTAAAAGTCCTTAAGCACCCGGCAGATATATGCCATGTCCTCGGCGGTATATCTCTGGTCGCAGGGGATGGAGATCACATGGTCATAAATATAGGCACAGTCCGTATGTCCTTCCAGATTGATATAGGGACCCACCGGCCAGTAGGAGGTGGCGTGGATGCCGTTTTGGCTCAGGTACTCCTTAAATTTTCCGCGGTCTGCGGCGTAGAGGGTGAAGTGGCTTGGTACGGTGGCATCGTCCAGGTAAGGGAATACAATGGTGTAGGCATCGGATTTCGGACAGTGCTCCAGCATATAGCGATAGTTCTCCCGGCGCTGCCTTTTGAGAGCGTCAAAATCATAATATTCGATAATGTCCACTGATTCGGAATCGGAGCCGTGGATATCGTAAACCTTACGCAGAAGCAGCTCGGCATCCCAGAGAAGTCTGGAGGCGTCCTCGGATACGGAGGCAGCCACGGTGTCCGGATGACGGAAGGCATCGGTCTTTACCGCCAGGCCCTGACGGCGCATGTTCAGATGGACCTCGTGGGGAGGAAGAATCAACGGAGTGAAGCTGCCGGTTTTCTTGATGGCAAAGCCGCCGCAGGAAACGCCCAGCCACTTGCGCATGCTTCCCACAACGTAGGTGCATCCCTCGTAAATGCCGTCCGCGGAGAAAATAGAGTGGGTGGTGTCCTCGATGATACAGATACCGCGCTCCTCACATTTCTTCAGAAATTCCCGGTCATAGCCGGAAAAGCCGTAATAACCGCAGATGGATATCAGATGAATCTTATCCAGCACCGATTCATCGAAAACCGGTATCATATCTTTGGTGAAATCATAGAAAATAAGCTCATAGCCTGCCTTGACGAAGGGGTCAATGACAGTTTCGCAGGTATAAAGGGGGACATACGCTACCGGATGGGGCTGTTGTTTTTTGAAATCCTCCAGTGCCAGATAGTTGGCACAGCGTCCGGACATCAGAAAACGCAGATCGCCTTCCGGCGGACAGAGCCCATCAAGATAGTGATTTTTGTTGTCTGGTTCTTCAATGTAAGGAAAATATCCGCCAATTTCTCTCATAAATGCCTCCTGTGCAATTTGTTCAAAATGTGTATTTCTAGTAATCACATTATAGCACAAATATGCCAAAGTGTAAACGAGATTGTTGACAATGTAATTAAAATGAAAATAATTACATAAAAAGATTGACAAAATTCGGATATGTTACTATAATAAGGTAAAGCAATGGCACAGATAGGGTGAATGTGCCGTTTTTTTTTTAGGAAAATGTATTCCAGGGCAGGACATATGTGTTTTGCCATTGGAATATTTTCACAAGAATTTACAAGAGGAGGAACAAAAGATGTACAAATATATCTTGAAGAGACTATTGATGATGATCCCAGTGCTTCTGGGTGTTACATTCATCGTATTTTTCATCCTGAATTTGTCACCGGGTGATCCGGCTGCAATGATTCTCGGAGATCAGGCATCTGCGGAAGCCCTGGAGATGAAGAGAGAAGAGCTGGGACTCAATGATCCGCTGGTTGTCCGTTACGGCAGATACGTTGTCAACATGGTACAGGGAGACCTGGGAACATCCTATAAGAATGACTTAAGTGTATGGGATCAGGTTATGGAGCGTTTCCCAAATACGGCAGTACTGGCGGTGGCCGGTATTCTGGTGGCCCTGATAATCGGTATCCCCGCAGGCATCATTTCGGCGAAGAAGCAGTATTCCGTTGTGGATAATGTGTCGATGGTGCTCTCGCTGATCGGTGTTTCCATGCCGAACTTCTGGTTTGGTCTTCTGGTGGTTATTGTCTTTGCTCTGAATCTTGGCTGGCTGCCTTCTCAGGGTATGGGAGAGGGTGGAGTCGAGCTGCTTAAGAGCCTGGTGCTTCCGGCACTGACCCTTGGAACCGGCTGTGCGGCAACCATTACCCGTATGACCCGTTCGTCCATGCTGGAGGTTATTCATCAGGATTACATAGATACGGCGAAAGCAAAAGGTGTATCCGAGCGTACCATCACCTTCCGTCATATGCTCAAAAACGCTCTGATTCCCATCGTTACGGCAGTCGGTCTGCAGTTTGGTACACTGCTTGGCGGCGCCATGCTGACGGAGACCGTATTCTCCTGGCCAGGACTGGGACGACTGATGGTCGATTCCATTAAGTCAAAGGATATTCCGATGGTTCTCGGCTCGGTTGTTTTCATGGCGGTCATGTTCTCCATCGTCAACCTGACGATAGATATCATATACGCCTTCGTAGACCCGAGAATCAAATCACTGTATAAGAAGAAATAAGGAGGAGTATCCAGATGAGTAAAGCAAAAAAAGTCCAGCCATCCTCCCAACAGCGTACTTTATGGCAGGAGACCTGGAGACGTTTTAAGAAAAACAAGCTGGCGGTTGCGGGAATGATTTTCCTGATGGCACTGGTTGTCATTGCCATTGCCACCATTATCATTGATGCGGTGAATCCGTCTATTTATGAGACTTATGTTATTAAGCAGAACCTAAGAGAGCGTCTTGCACCGCCGAGTGCGGCGCATATTTTCGGACAGGATGAGTTCGGAAGAGATATGCTGATGCGTATTCTCTGGGCGATTCGCTCCTCTTTGTTTATGGGAGCTCTATCCATTGCACTCTCCTGTATCGTCGGAGGTCTGCTCGGAGCCATTGCCGGCTATTACGGCGGCAAATTAGATAACGTTATCATGCGTATCATGGACGTTTTTCTGGCAATTCCTTCCATGCTGCTGGCTATCGCCATCGTAGCGGCTTTCGGAACCAGTCTGGTGAACGTGCTGCTGGCCATCGGTATTTCCTATGTGCCGACTTTTGCCAGAACCGTCCGCGCGCCGATTCTCACCGTTAAGGGACAGGAATATATTGAAGCGGCAAAGGCTGTGGGTGCCAGTGATTTCCGTATTATTTTCAAATACATCCTTCCGAACTCCATGGCGCCGATTATAGTACAGGTAACCCTTGGCGTGGCAGGTGCGATTCTTTCCATCGCCGGTCTGTCATTCCTGGGACTTGGTATTCAGCCGCCGACACCGGAGTGGGGCGCGATGCTTTCCGGAGCAAGAAGCTATATCCGAAGCTCCTGGCACATCACCGTTATTCCGGGACTTGCAATTATGCTGACCATCCTTGCACTGAATGTCATGGGTGACGGTCTGCGTGATGCATTAGACCCGAGACTGAAGAATTAATCGGAAAGGTGGAAGAAGACATGTCAGATATTTTATTAGATGTAAAAGACCTGGTCATTCATTATGAGACCGATGACGGTCTGGTACAGGCATTAAACGGTGTCAGCCTGCAGATTCATACAGGCAAGACACTGGGACTGGTGGGAGAGACCGGCGCAGGCAAGACCACCCTTGCAAAGGGTATTATGCAGCTGGTGCCCAATCCTCCGGGAAAAATCAAGGGCGGAGAGGTTTTCTATGACGGAGAGGATCTGCTGAAAAAAAGTGTTCAGGAGATGCGCGAGGTCAGAGGAAAACAGATTTCCATGATTTTCCAGGATCCAATGACATCCCTGAATCCGGTTATGACCGTTCGAGACCAGATTATGGAGGTTATTTTGCAGCATAATAAGCTTTCCAAGGAAGAGGCTGTCAAAAAAGCGGATGAGATGCTGGAGCTGGTCGGTATCCCCGCAGCCCGCGGCAGAGAATATCCCCATCAGTTTTCCGGCGGTATGAAGCAGCGTGTAATCATCGCCATTGCTCTTGCATGCCAGCCGAAGCTTCTGATTGCCGATGAGCCGACCACAGCGCTGGATGTTACCATTCAGGCACAGGTACTGGATCTGATTCAGAATCTGAAAAAGAGAGATAATACCTCTATGTTGCTGATTACCCATGACCTGGGTGTTGTGGCACAGACCTGTGATTATGTGGCGATTATGTATGCCGGGGAAATCGTGGAATACGGTACACTCCGCGAGGTTTACAAGGATATCCGCCATCCCTACACCAAGGGACTGATGGCATCCATCCCGAACCTGGTAGAGCAGGTAGAGCGTCTCCAGGCCATCGATGGACTGATGCCGGACCCGACCAATCTGGCCAAGGGCTGTAAGTTTGCAGACCGCTGTAAATATGCAACCGCTGCCTGTATGGAGAAGGTGCCTGAGATGAAGTCTGTGGGCGGAGAGCACATGGTACGCTGCATTTTGCCGGAAGCCACGGAAGTAAAGGAGCATTGATATGGAAAATCAGAACAAAGAACTGCTGAAGGTGGAACACCTGAAGAAATATTTTAATACTCCCGGAGGTGTCCTTCACGCGGTGGACGATGTATCCTTCAGTATCCGCGCGGGAGAGACATTAGGCGTGGTTGGAGAGTCCGGCTGCGGAAAATCCACCATGGGAAGAGCCATATTAAGACTGCATGAGCCGACCTCCGGTAAAGTATATTTTGAAGGAAATGACATTCTTTCCTATGATAAGAATAAGATGAAGGAATTAAGAAGGGAAATGCAGATTATCTTTCAGGACCCCTTCGCATCCCTGAACCCGAGAATGACTGTCAGCGAGGCGATTATGGAGCCCCTGCTGATTCAGAAGATTTACGCCAAGAAGGATAAGGAAGGACTTCGGAAAAGAGTTCATGAGCTGATGAATCTGGTGGGTCTGGCAGAGCGTCTGACCAACTCCTACCCCCATGAGCTGGACGGCGGAAGAAGACAGCGTATCGGAATTGCCCGTGCACTGGCATTGAAGCCCAAATTCATCGTATGTGATGAGCCGGTTTCCGCTCTGGACGTGTCCATTCAGGCACAGATTCTGAACCTGATGCAGGATTTGCAGGATGAGTTGGATCTGACCTATATGTTCATTACCCATGACCTATCGGTTGTAAAGCATTTTTCTAACCAGATTATGGTTATGTACCTGGGACAGATGGTGGAGATGGCGCCCACAGAGGTGCTCTTTAAGAATCCGGTACATCCCTATACAAAAGCACTTTTGTCAGCGATTCCCATTCCGGACCCGGATTATCCGATGGAACGAATTATGATGAAGGGTGAGATTACTTCCCCTATTGACCCGGAGCCGGGATGCCGTTTTGCAAAGCGCTGTCCTTATGCGACGGAGGTGTGCGGCAGTCCTGATATCCATCTGACAGAGGTGGAGCCAGGACATTTCGTATCCTGTATGCGAATCGGGGAGTTTGATAAATAAGTACACGAAAGTCAGAAAAATGGCTTTTATGTAAATAAAGGACTGAAAAGGAGAGAGCTATGAAAAATCATGTGAGAAAAGCACTGACGCTGTTACTGGCTGCTACTATGGCAGTTTCTATGACAGCATGCGGCGGCGGAAAAAAGGATGATGGCGCTGCAGAACCAAAGGAAGACGCTGTGGCAACAACGGAAGAAAGCACACAGGAGAGCGCAGGCGGCTACAAAGACACGATTGTCTGGGGACAGGGCGCTGACGTAACCTCCATGGACCCGCATCAGGGAAAAGAAACACCGGCAGTTCAGGTAACAAACAATATTTTTGATACTCTGACCATCGTTAACCCTGAGACCAATGAGGTTGAGCCGCAGATTGCAGAATCTTGGGAGCAGACCGATGATAAGACCTACGTATTCAAGATCAGACAGGGAATCAAGTTCCATGACGGTTCTGACCTGACAGCAGAGGACGTTAAATTCTCTCTGGAAAGAGCCATCAACTCTGCCGCAGTTTCTTACGTAGTCGACTTTATTGATACGATAGAAGTAAATGATGAGTACACCGTAACCATAACAACCGATGCTCCATACGCACCGACTCTTAGAAACTTGGCAGTACCGTTTGCCGCCATCGTTCCGAAGGCAGTTGTGGAAGCTGACGAAGAAGGCTTCAAGACCAATCCGGTTGGTTCCGGCCCATACAAATTCGTTGAGTGGAAACAGGGTGACTCTGTGAAGCTGGAAGCATTTGACGATTACTATGCAGGCGCTCCGGCAACAAAGTACCTGCAGATGAAGGTTATCCCGGAAGCAGCTCAGAGAACCATCGCTCTGGAAACAGGCGAAATCGACCTGGCTTATGATATCATTGCAAATGACAAAGACAAAGTTGCAGACAATGCAGACTTACAGCTTCTGGAAGCTCCGTCACTGTCCTGCTATTATGTTACCATGAACATGAAACAGAAACCTTTTGATGATATCCGTGTTCGTGAAGCAATCAACCTGGCAATCGATCGTCAGTTACTGGTAGATACCATCATCAACGGTGCAGGTCAGGTGGCAGATGCTATCATCGCACCGGCAGTATTCGGCTACAGCAGCCCGGGAGCATACGAATATGATCCTGAAAAAGCAAAAGAGCTTCTTGCAGAGGCCGGCTATGCAGACGGATTTGACACAAGCATCTGTGTAAACGACAACCAGGAACGTACAGAGGCATGTCAGGCAATCCAGGCTATGCTTGCAGAGGTTGGAATTAACTGTGAAGTAGAGGTTATGGAATTCGGAAGCTTCATCGATAAGACAGCTGCCGGAGACTTTGACACGGCATTCATGGGATGGTCAACATCTACCATCGATGCTGACTATACCTATTACTCTCTGGAGCACTCCTCTCAGCAGGGACCTGCAGGAAACCGTTCCTTCATTGCAGATCCGGATGTTGACAAATTAGTTGAGGAAGGACGTTCCAATACAGATCCTGCAGCCAGAGAAAAGATCTACGCAGATCTGGCAGTGAAATTAAAAGAAATTAACAACAACGCTCCTCTTTACTACAACAGTATCTTAGTAGGCGCAAGCAACAAGGTAGAGAACTTCGTGGTCGACCCAATCGGATACCACAAGCTGGATCAGGTTAAAGTTGCCGAATAATTGAATTAAGAAATGAGCGGGGGTGTCTTATTTTAGGACATCCTCATTTAAAAAGTAATAATTGCTTGGCAGAGTGCCAAACGGTTATGAAATAAAAAAGCAAAGACAAAGGAGAACAAAGACATGAGATTAGCGAATATTACATGGCCAAGAGCACAGAAATATTTTGAAGAAAACGATATGGTGATCGTATCCATCGGAAGTATTGAATGCCACGGAAGACATATGCCGCTGGGAACCGATACCCTGATTCCGGACCGTCTTCTTGAATTAATTGAAGAGAAAAGTGACGTTCTGATTGCTCCGACAATTCCATACGGCGCCTGCGAGTGCCTGGAGCCATATCCGGGAACCATTAACCTGGGAACCGAGCTGTTATATAACCTGCTGTACAAGGTTGTTGAGAATCTTTACAGCCATGGCGCACGCAAAATCCTGGTATTAAACGGCCACGGCGGAAACATTAAGACCATCGAGCGTGTGGGCCTGGATTTTGAGAAAAAGGGCGCATTGGTGGTTATGCTGAACTGGTGGCTGATGGCCTGGGATATGAAACCGGAATGGAAGGGCGGCCATGGCGGCGCAGAAGAGACAGCCGGCATCATGGGCGTGAATCCTGACCTGATTGATTACAGCGAGCTCACAGAGGAGCCTCTGAAATTAAAGGACTTAAATGAAAATCTGGTGGCTACGGGCTTCCGTACCGTGAAATTCAAAGGTGTTGAAGTGGAAGTGCTTCGCAGCACACCAAACGTAACCGACAATGGCTGGATCGGACCAGACCATCCGAAGAAAGCAACCGTTGAATGGGGACAGGAAATGCTGCAGACCTGTGCGGATTATATTGTGGATTTTGCAGAAGAATTCAAGAAAGTAGATTTAGAAAAGGTAATTCATAATAACGTATTAGGAAAATAAGAGAGGCTCGATGAAAATGGATAAGAGACAGAATCTGGAATTGATTGCGGATATTTCCAATGCCAACGGCGCACCGGGATTTGAGGATGATGTGGTGGCGCAGATCCGCAGACATGCAGAAGGACTGGGAGAACTCAGAGAAGACAGTCTTCGCAATTTTTATATTTACCGCAAAGAAAACAAAGGAAACCGTCCGGTGGTACAGCTGGACGGACACAGTGATGAGGTTGCTTTCATGGTACAGGCAATCCGTCCTGACGGAAACCTCCGCATTATCCCCCTGGGCGGCTGGGTGACCAGCAATGTACCTGCCCATAAGGTATGGGTAAGAAATGCGCTGGGCGAGTACATTCCCGGCATCGTTGCCAGCAAGCCTCCTCACTATATGACGGAGGCAGAGCGCAAGGCTCCGCTGGTATTCGAAAACATTACGGTAGATGTGGGCGCAGTGTCTAAGGAAGAAGCGGAAAATGAGTTCCATATCCGTATCGGCGAGCCGGTTGTGCCGGATGTAACCTTTACCTACGATGAAAAGCATGATTTGATGGTGGGAAAAAGCTTCGACTGCCGTCTCGGCTGCGCCTCCATTGTCAGCACTCTGCGTGAGCTGCAGGGAGAAGAGCTGGCTGTGGATGTGGTCGGTGCATGCTGTTCTCAGGAAGAGGTCGGCACCCGCGGTTCTCAAGTAACCTGTCGTACCGTGAATCCGGACATCGCCATTGTGTTTGAGGGCTGTCCTGCAGACGATACCTGTGTGGAAGCCTACATGGTTCAGACGGCCATCAAAAAAGGACCGATGCTTCGCCACGTGGATGCCCGCATGATCACCAATCCGCGGTATCAGCGCTATGCACTGGCGCTTGCCGGGGAACTTGGCATTCCGGTACAGGATGCGGTTCGCTCCGGCGGAAGCACCAACGGCGCCAACATTCACCTGTCAGGCAAGGGCGTTCCCACCATCGTTATCGGTGTTCCGGTTCGTTATGCACACACCCACTACGGAATTTCTGCCTACGCAGATTACGAAAACGGTGTGAAGCTGGCTGTGGAAATTATTAAGAGATTAAATGCCGATGTGATTGGAAGCTTCTAAGTGAAGTAATCAGATTGTGTGAGAGGAAAAGTAGCAAAGCAAGGACTGAAATGGGCGCAGGAAACTTTGTCAATCATGTACTTCCGTGGAATTGGTACAGATAATATTTGTGAAAT
Organism: Blautia sp. HCP3S3_D9; assembly: GCF_052063845.1. NCBI lineage: Bacteria > Bacillati > Bacillota > Clostridia > Lachnospirales > Lachnospiraceae > Blautia > Blautia sp. HCP3S3_D9. The sequence goes on along the minus strand of NZ_JBQHWS010000024.1, from coordinate 2,692 downwards.
CCCCGCAAACATTCTTGACAAAAGAGCCTTTTTTCATTATAGTAGAATCCAGAAAAAGGCTGTGAAAAAGAGGAGTAGGCGGTAATGCCCCACAGAGAGGGAAGCTTATAAGCTGGAAGGTTTCCCGGGAACAGAAGCGCTGAAGGTAGCTTTGGAGCCGGGAGGCTGAAGTGAGTGGTATGATGGTGTTGAGATTCATATGCGCCCATGGTAGGTTTTCACGTATCCCGCGTTAAGGGAATGAGAGACAAACTAAGGTGGTACCGCGATCTATGTCGCCCTTTGCACGTATAATGCGTGTAAAGGGCTTTTTTAATCGAACAGGCTTTTTTATAATGATAGAGCTGTGGGCTGCTTTACGGCGGAGTGATCCGCAGATACTTTTATTACAGATATAGAATATCAGGAGGACATTATGAGCAAAGAACTTGCAAAAACTTACGATCCTAAGGGAATCGAAGAGCGTCTTTACACAAAATGGATGGACAATGGATATTTCCATGCAAAAGTAAACCCGGACAAGAAACCGTTTACTATTGTTATGCCGCCGCCAAACGTAACCGGTCAGCTTCACATGGGACATGCGCTGGATGAAACTATGCAGGATATCCTGATCCGTTTCAAGAGAATGCAAGGCTATGAAGCATTATGGCAGCCGGGAACTGACCATGCAGCAATTGCTACAGAGGTTAAGGTTATCGACAAGCTGAAAAAAGAAGGTATCGACAAACACGATATCGGCCGTGAGGAATTCTTAAAACATGCATGGGCATGGAAGGAGGAGTACGGCGGAAAGATCATCAATCAGTTGAAGAAACTGGGTGCTTCTGCAGACTGGGAGAGAGAACGCTTCACAATGGATGAGGGATGTTCCAAGGCAGTACAGGAAGTATTTATCAAATTATATGAAAAAGGCTATATCTACAAAGGTTCCAGAATTATCAACTGGTGTCCTGTATGCCAGACTTCCATCTCTGATGCAGAGGTTGAGCATGAGGATCAGGATGGATTCTTCTGGCACATCAATTACCCGATCGTAGGGGAAGAGGGACGTTTCGTAGAGATCGCAACTACACGTCCGGAAACCCTGTTGGGTGATACTGCTGTTGCCGTAAATCCGGAAGATGAGCGCTACAGGGATCTCATCGGCAAGATGCTGAAGCTTCCTCTCACAGACAGAGAGATTCCGGTGATCGCTGATGAATATGTAGACAAAGAATTCGGAACAGGATGTGTAAAGATCACACCTGCTCATGACCCTAACGACTTTGAGGTTGGACGCCGTCACAATCTGGAAGAGATCAACATTATGAATGACGATGCGACCATCAACGAGCTTGGCGGAAAATACGCTGGTATGGACCGTTACGAAGCACGTAAGGCAATGGTAGCAGATCTGGAAGAACTTGGACTTCTGGTAAAAGTAGTTCCTCACAACCACAGCGTTGGAACTCATGACCGCTGCGGCACAACGGTAGAGCCTATGATCAAGCCACAGTGGTTTGTAAAGATGGACGAGATGGCAAAGGCTGCAATCAAAGCTCTGGATGACGGAGATCTGAAATTCGTTCCGTCCCGTTTTGACAAGACGTATCTTCACTGGCTTGAGAATATCCGCGACTGGTGTATTTCCAGACAGTTATGGTGGGGACACAGAATTCCGGCTTATTACTGTGATGAGTGCGGTGAAGTAGTAGTTGCAAGAGAAATGCCTGAGAAATGCCCGAAATGCGGATGTACACATCTTCATCAGGATGAGGATACACTGGATACCTGGTTCAGTTCTGCATTATGGCCATTCTCCACACTTGGCTGGCCGGAGAAAACACCGGAACTGGAATATTTCTATCCGACAGATGTACTTGTTACAGGATATGACATTATCTACTTCTGGGTTATCCGTATGGTATTCTCTGCTCTGGAGCAGACTGATCAGGTTCCGTTCCATCATGTACTGATCCATGGTCTGGTACGCGACTCCCAGGGACGTAAGATGAGTAAGTCTCTTGGAAACGGTATCGATCCTCTGGAAGTTATTGATAAATACGGCGCAGATGCTCTTCGTCTTACTCTGATGACAGGTAATGCACCTGGAAATGATATGCGTTTCTACTGGGAAAAGGTAGAAGCAAGCCGTAACTTCGCAAACAAGATCTGGAATGCTTCCCGTTTCATCATGATGAACCTGGAAGGCAAGACAGTGACAGAGCCGGAGAACTTAAATGATCTCTGTGCAGAGGATAAATGGATTCTGTCTCACTTAAATACAGTGATCCGCGAAGCTACAGAGAACATGGAAAAATATGAACTTGGTATTGCAGTACAGAAGGTTTATGACTTCCTGTGGGATGAACTCTGCGACTGGTATATTGAGATGGCTAAGGTTCGTCTGTGGAAGGCAGAGGAAGATCCGAAGGCTGCAAATGATGCACTCTGGACATTAAGAACAGCTCTGACAGAAGGTCTGAAGCTTCTTCATCCGTATATGCCGTTTATCACAGAGGAAATCTACTGCACACTTCTTCCTGAAGAAGAGTCTATTATGATCTCCGAATGGCCTGTATACAGAGAAGAGAGAAACTTCCCGGATGCTGAGAAAGCAATCGAGGGCTTCAAAGAGGTTGTAAGAGGTATCCGTAATACCAGAACAGAGATGAATGTTCCGAATAACCGCAAGACAAGCCTGCATATT
>NZ_JBQHWS010000023.1:0-38889 GCF_052063845.1 Blautia sp. HCP3S3_D9 | reverse complement strand
TTCTTTCCATTCCTATTTAAAACAGCCTGTACTAAATATCTAGACTGAGTTTGTCCTCCTACGCAGGTTTCCAGCGTAATGATATGGTCATCCGAAGTTACCTTGACATCACTGCGGATGTTTGCATCCATGGCACGCACATTAAAAATATCATCAATGTACTTCTCAAATACTTTTTTGTCCTTGAAATCAAAGGAATTCATAATGTGTCTGTCATCATAGGTGTAGGATGCAAATACTGTATATTTCAAGACACCTTCAGGTGTGTAAATATACACATCCGGATGACTGTCAAAGAAATCCTTATCCCGAAACAGATGAAGATTCTGGAACATGGACTGATTCTTCATATTATGTCCATAGATCACTGTGTTGGGATCCATAAAATCCTTACTGTTGCAGTCCTCTGTATAAATACAGCCTGCAAATCGTGGCTGCTGATACATATCATGACTTAAATAATAGGAAGGATCACCTTCACGCTGTGCAATCGGATAATCGATCTTTGTATCCGGGATTCTGATCCAGGCATAGATATCGGAATTCGTTTTCTGCAATTCATCGAAGTTGATGGGATTCTCCATATCAACAAAGAAGTTCTCAGTGATCTCAGCTTCTTCTCCCTGCTGTTCTCCGGTAAACTCCGCATTCTCTATCTCTTCCAGTGATACCTTGTCTTCCTCTTTCTTTCTGGCCTCTTCCTGAGCTGCTTTCTCTCTGGCTTCTGTCTGAAGCTGCTCATATTCTTTCTCTGTGCGGTAATCCTGATACAGATACCATCCGAGAAATCCCGCGCAGCAGATACAGCCTATAATTGAAATAATAAACACGATCCGCCATCCGCTTTTCTTTTTCATTTCTTAGCTTTCATCTCCTTCATATCTTCACTTCACCTGCTCCAGGTGATTCTCCTTAATTCTGTATATATGATCACTCATAGTCAGAACACTTGGACGATGGGTGGTTACAATGCAGGTTCTGTGAGCACCTATACTCATGATATTCTTCAGCACCCGCTCCTCTGTATCTGTATCAAGTGCGGAAGTTGCCTCATCAAGAATCAGTATGGGAGCATCTCTCAGCAGAGCTCTGGCTATGGCAATACGCTGCGCCTGTCCTTCCGAAAGTCCGGTACCTTTCTCTCCGATATGTGTATAAATATCTTCGGGCAGCTTTCTGACAAATTCATAGGCACAGGCTGTCTCCAGAACACTTCTGATCTCTTCATCAGTTGCATCGCTTTTGACCATTCTCATATTTTCGGCAATAGTTCCTGCGAACATGGTATTTCCCTGGGGAACATATCCGAACAGTTCTCTGGTTCCTGCTGAAATAGAGCAGCTGACTCCATTACAGTCTGTAAGGCTGGCAGTCCCAGAAGACGGATAAATCAATCCCAGAAAAACACGGATCAGTGTGGTTTTTCCCTCTCCCGAAGGTCCGATCACAGCTGAGATCCTGCCTGGTTCTGCAATAAAGTTCCCATTACGGACAACCTCATTGCCTTCTCTGTATACGACATTTACATCCCTGAGTTCAACAGTAATCCCCTTGTCAGCAGATTTCCTGATCCTGCCCACTTCCGGCATATCCAGAAATTTCTCTTTCTCAAGTCCTGAAACAGCCATAAGTCTGCCTGCACAGGTTGCTGCATTAATGGCAGACGGAACAATCTGTACCAGTGCAGAAAATGATGAAGACAGGGAATTTGCCATCTGAACAAACATCAGCAGGGTACCTGTTGTAATATATCCGCTCCACAGCCGGTATACACTCCAGCCGAAGCAGATATAGGAAACTCCCGTACCTACTGCTGAAAGAAATGATGATGTATATACGGTAAATTTATTATAATCCATCATTTTGTCCTGATAATCTCTCTGGAGACCTTTTAATTTGTCCTCAAAAAGGCTCATCAGGCCAAGGGCTTTTACAGACTGCAGATTCTGAAAAGTATCATCCTGAAATGCCATCAGATTACTGGTCATTTCCCTCATTTCTTTATTATAGCTTCTCATTTTTCCCATCAATTTCCTGGACAGAAGCACCGTGACCGGTGCACTGAGAAGGGCGATTCCCGACATAACAGGATCATAATGGAAAATGATTGCGAAAGCTCCTGCAAACTGGACCAGTTTGGTAATACAGTTAGGTATCCAGCTGATCACACTGGAAGCCACCTGATTTGCATCATTTGACAGACGGTTAAGAAGATCACCGCTGCGGAACTGATGGAGCGCCTCCCAGTCAGTATTTATGATCCTGTTATAAATATCTGCCTGAATCTCGTTCTGAACCACAACATTGATCCTGGCTGAGATCCTGCTGATCACCGCATTGGAAATAATTCCTCCCGCAGTCATACATACGATAATTACAGCCAGTATCAGAATCCTGTCTCTGTGTCCTCCGGTTACAGCATCAATGAGGTACTTGGACATTACACTGCTTCCCAGTCCCATCACTGTCCCGAAAATTCCGGAAAATATGTAAAAACATATGGATTTCCAGTATCTTCTGGCATATTGATACATCCATAATGTCTCTGCATAGATTTCTTTCAGATATCCTTGTTTGATTTTCGTGATTATTTTCTTAAAAGTCAAATTCAAATCTTGTCTCCAGTTGATCGCAGTCTTCTGTTTTTAATGTTTCCTATTATATCACCGCACTGTAGGTTTCTCAAGCAAATCAATGTAAAAAAAATGTATATAATCTCAGTATTAATGGGCGAAATGGCACAATTCTGAGCCAGATATGTCTGAAAAAAAGCCACCGGATATTCTTCTCACCGATTCTTTTTCCTTTTCGCTGGGCTTCAATGATAAGGCCAAATATCTGTTCCTGTTCAATTGGTCCCTCTGTATAGACCTGCCCGTCTCCCACAAACCAGTATTCTTTCCTGCCTGTCTTCGGGTTCTGCCTGATATAGCGGATCCTGTGCATGATATATTGTCCATTCTTTCTCTGAAAGAAAGCAATGTCACCTTTTCGCAATGAACGGTTTACTTCTTTTATCAGAACCTGGTCTCGTCCGTCTACCAGGAAAGGCAGCATACTGTTGCCCGTCACCACAAGCGGCACTTCTTTTCCTTCTTCCAGAAGTGAACGGATTATTTTCATATATTTTTCAGTGTCCACTTTTCTGACCGGGATCTGCTCCTGCATAAATTTTTCCTCTTTTCCAACAATTTCCATATATTCGGCACTGGGATTATAACACATCCCTGAATTAAAGTCCATGTAAAAATGGCCCTAAGATATCTCTATCTTAGGACCATTCTGTTATCGTTTGGACACTGTCATGCCTGCGCATGAACTTATATATTATTTATAATTATGCATTCTTCTCAGCGATTGCTGCCTGTGCTGCTGCAAGACGAGCGATCGGTACACGGAATGGTGAGCAGGATACATAGTTAAGACCGATCTTGTGGCAGAATTCTACAGAAGACGGATCTCCACCATGCTCGCCGCAGATACCTACGTGAAGGTTCGGGTTAACCGGTTTGCCGAGTTCGATAGCCATCTTCATCAGCTTGCCAACGCCAACCTGATCCAGTTTTGCAAATGGATCGTTCTCGAAGATCTTAGCGTCATAGTATGCGTTGAGGAATTTACCTGCATCATCACGGGAGAAGCCGTATGTCATCTGAGTAAGGTCGTTTGTACCGAAGCAGAAGAAGTCTGCCTCTTTAGCGATCTCATCAGCTGTAAGAGCTGCTCTCGGGATCTCGATCATTGTACCAACTTCATACTGAAGATCGGAACCAGCTGCTTTGATTTCTTCGTCAGCTGTTTCTACAACGAATTTCTTAACATATTTAAGCTCTTTGATATCGCCAACAAGCGGGATCATGATTTCCGGTTTGATTGTCCAGTCCGGATGAGCTTTCTTTACGTTGATTGCTGCACGGATTACGGCACGAGTCTGCATCTTAGCAATTTCTGGGTAAGTAACTGCAAGACGGCATCCACGATGTCCCATCATCGGGTTGAACTCATGAAGAGAAGCGATGATTGTCTTAATCTGTTCAACAGTTTTGCCCTGAGCGTCAGCCAGTTTCTTGATGTCGTCCTCTTCTGTAGGAACGAACTCATGAAGCGGCGGGTCAAGGAAACGAATTGTAACTGGGTTGCCTTCCAGAGCTTCGAAGAGTCCTTCGAAGTCTTCCTGCTGGAATGGAAGAACTTTTGCAAGAGCTTTTTCTCTCTCTTCTGCTGTTTCGGAGCAGATCATTTCACGGAATGCATCGATACGTCCCTCACCGAAGAACATATGCTCTGTACGGCAAAGACCGATACCTTCTGCACCAAGCTCTACAGCTTTCTTAGCATCTGCAGGAGTATCTGCGTTTGTACGAACTTTCATTGTTCTGTACTTGTCAGCCCATGCCATGATGCGTCCGAACTCACCAGCGATTGTAGCGTCTACAGTCGGGATGATTCCGTCGTAGATGTTACCTGTTGTACCATCGATGGAGATGAAATCTCCTTCATGGAACTCTTTACCAGCAAGTGTGAATTTCTTGTTTTCTTCGTCCATAGCGATATCGCCGCATCCGGATACACAGCACTCACCCATACCACGGGCAACAACTGCTGCGTGAGATGTCATACCACCACGAACTGTCAGGATACCCTGAGCAGATTTCATACCTGTGATATCTTCCGGAGATGTCTCAAGACGTACAAGTACGACTTTCTCTCCTCTTTCAGCCCATTCAACAGCGTCATCAGCTGTGAATACGATCTTACCGCAAGCAGCTCCAGGAGAAGCGCCAAGGCCTTTACCCATTGGTGTAGCAGCTTTAAGAGCAGCAGCATCAAACTGTGGGTGAAGAAGTGTATCAAGGTTACGTGGGTCGATCATAGCTACAGCTTCTTCTTCTGTTCTCATTCCCTCATCAACAAGGTCACAAGCGATCTTTAAAGCAGCCTGAGCTGTTCTCTTACCGTTACGTGTCTGAAGCATATACAGTTTACCATGTTCTACAGTAAACTCCATGTCCTGCATATCTCTGTAGTGTTTTTCAAGTGTTTCACAAACCTGTTTGAACTGTACGAATGCTTCCGGGAATTTCTGTTCCATTTCGGAGATGTGCATAGGTGTACGAACACCGGCAACAACGTCTTCACCCTGAGCATTTGTAAGGAATTCACCAAACAGACCGTTAGCTCCTGTAGCAGGGTCACGTGTGAAGGCAACACCTGTACCACAGTCATCACCCATGTTACCGAATGCCATCATCTGTACGTTAACAGCTGTACCCCAGGAATACGGGATATCGTTGTCACGACGATATACGTTCGCACGTGGGTTGTCCCATGAACGGAATACGGCTTTGATAGCACCCATTAACTGTTCCTTAGGATCAGTTGGGAAATCAGCACCGATTTTTGCTTTATATTCAGCTTTGAACTGTTCTGCTAACTCGTGAAGGTCTTCTGCTGTAAGTTCAACGTCCAGCTTAACACCTCTGTCAGCTTTCATCTTATCGATAAGTTCTTCGAAATATTTCTTTCCGACTTCCATAACTACGTCAGAGTACATCTGGATGAATCTTCTGTAGCAGTCCCATGCCCAACGAGCATTGCCGGATTTCTCAGCGAGTACGTTAACTACGTCTTCGTTTAAACCAAGGTTCAGGATAGTATCCATCATACCTGGCATAGAAGCTCTTGCACCAGAACGAACGGAAACAAGCAGAGGATTTTCTTTGTCACCGAATTTCTTTCCGGTAACTCCTTCCATTTTGGTGATTGCTTCCATGATCTGAGCCATGATCTCTTCATTGATCTGTCTTCCATCTTCATAGTACTGAGTACAAGCTTCAGTTGTGATTGTGAAGCCCTGCGGTACAGGAAGACCAAGGTTTGTCATTTCAGCAAGGTTAGCACCTTTACCACCCAGAAGGTTTCTCATATTAGCGTTACCTTCTGTGAACATGTAAACCCATTTTGCCATTTTACATTTTCCTCCTAATTATTGTTCTTTCTTTCACACATAAGTAAATATATAAAATATGTTTCTTATACGCACACAATTATTTTATAGAGTTTGTGTCGTTTCGTCAAGGTTAAACTGCTAAAATTAGCTAAATTTTTTATACATTCTGCATAATATGATTTATTTTATCATTCCTCTTATTGTCAGGGTTTTTACTGTCCTTTATTTGGGGCTTTCTCTTCGTTTGTAAAATGTACACGAAATATTATTTCTGCATATATTATCACAAAAAAGCTGTGTAGTTTCTTTGACTAACTGTATAATTAATCTGACATCTCCACTCTAATCCAAAATATATTCACGTAAAAGCAGTTTTTTCTTTCACACGTTATTATAACAATAAAAAACGGGAAACAAAACAGATAATCTTTTCTGCCTTGCTGCCCGTTTACAATCTTCGTCAATTATTTTTTTCTGCCCTTTTTCAGGTTCAGCACCAGATGTCTTGGCATACCATTTACCATAATCGGCTGGTAATCGCCCTGAATCAGAGGTTTGATGTAATCTACAAAGTCTTTGGTTACGTTTGTAGCATCTTTATTCATCCATTCTCTTGGTACAAGTTTCTCTTCGTTTGCGATTCTGTGTACATCATAAATGCCTGTAGCTGCCATATACGGATCATCGGAGACACGGTCAATAACAACCATCTTACCTGTATCGCCTTCATCTGCCGCCTTAACTGCAGCACCACCTACCATAAACGCCTCATCAATATCCACCCTGGATGCCATATGGGAAGCACTTCTCTGCAATGTAGAAAGCTCAACAGCTCTTGTCTTGCATCCACATTCCGCTGCCAGGAAATTAGCCAGATATGTAGCTGTTCCCTGCAGCTGTTTATGACCAAATGCATCTACATAATCTCCTACACTTCCAAGCTCACATACATACCTGCCATCTGCAAGTTTGATTCCCTCGGAAACTGCGATCACGATAGAAGATTTTTTCTTAAGAAGTTCTTTTACTTTTGCAAGGAATTTCTCAACATCAAAAGGTACTTCCGGAAGGTAGATCAGATCCGGTCCGTCACAGTCTTCGGATTTCGCAAGAGCTGTCGCACCGGTAAGCCATCCGGCATTACGTCCCATGATTTCCATGATGGTGATCATATTTTTCTTGTAGGTAAGACCCTGCGCATCGCGGATCACTTCTTTTGTGGATGCACCAATATATTTCGCAGCACTTCCGAAACCAGGTGTATGGTCTGTCAGTGCCAGGTCATTGTCGATTGTTTTCGGAACACCGAGGAACTTCTGTGTCTGGCCTGTAAGGATCGCATAATCAGACAGTTTCTTGATGGTATCCATGGAATCATTTCCACCAATGTAAATAAATGCGTAAATATCCAGTTTATTTAAAATCTCGAAAATCTTCTCGTAAATTGCTTTGTCTTCATGAATTTCAGGAAGTTTGTAACGGCAGGAACCTAAGAACGCAGATGGTGTTCTCTTTAGTAATTCGATATCCAGTTCTGAATGGATCTGTGTTGATAAGTCAATATACTGTTCATCCAGAAGTCCCTGAATTCCATGAAGCATTCCGTACACTTTGTCAAATCCACGTTCAATGGCATTCTTGTAAACTCCTGCGAGACTGGAATTGATTACTGCAGTAGGTCCCCCTGATTGTCCAACAATGATATTTCTTTTTTTCGCCATAGCAATTACCTCCTTGTTTTCACGTCTTCTTATTATGCCTTTGTTACCATCCACATGCTGCGGCCTGTATATGCCAGGCATGGAGTGAACAGTAACACGTCTTTTTTTGTTATAAGACTCGTTGAGGTAAATTGTAACAAATTAATTTTAGTTAGTCAACATTTTATTGTTATTTTTATACATATAGTTTTTATTCGATATTATTATAATTTTATATTTTTAGAATTATATCAGCTATTTTTATTACATTTTTGTACAATATACTCATTTTAAAAAGTGATAACCAACTCAAAAAAAGACACAGACAAGGAAATGAGATAATCTCAATAATTTCCATATCTGTGTCTTTCTATACTATGTAGTTCTTAATCCATCAAATCAAACGAATTTTTTATAAATTACTGTTGCTTTATTTAGCAGCTTCCGTGTCAGCTTCTGCTGTATCTGCAGAAGCATCATCTGCACTGTCGTCTGCCTTTGTGTCATCAGCTTTTGCATCGTCTTTCTTTTCTTCTTTGTCTTCGGCTTTTGGAGCTTCTGCAATTACTGTGATTGATTTTGCATTGCCGTCAGCATCCAGAACGATCTTTACTACGTCTCCCTCTTTCAGGTCTGTAAGTTTGATCGTTTCTGTCTCAGCTGCTGCATCTTTATCTTCTGCGGAAGCATCTGCATCTGCGCTGTCCTCTGTGTCTGCATCCTTGCTGTCATCAGATTCTGTTGCAGCTGTTGTGTCTGCTGTTTCGTCTGTAGAAGCGTCTGCTGCATCACTGTCTGCATCTTTTTCATCTGCAGTTTCGTCTTTCGCATCGTCAGCTTTCTTATCATCTTTTGGTTCCGGTGCTTTTTCTTTCTCTACTGTAGTAGCATCTGTAACTGTGACAGTCTGCTCATCACCTGTCAGATCCAGCATGGAATCTTTTTCATCTTTGGCATCTGCTGTATCATCTTTTGCTTTTTCTGTATCAGATTCGGAGGCGTCATCTTTACCGTCAGCACTATCTGTTGTATCACTGTCTGTATCTTCTGTTTCGTCTGCAGATGTATCATCTGCTGTATCTGTATCTTCAGTATCTTTCTCTTCAGAATCTGCATCTTTGGTGTCATCTTTTGCATCAGAAGTCTTATCGCCTGCCTCTTTGGCATCTGCTTCTTTCAGTGTACCAACTTTAATTGTAACACTGTCATCAGCAACCTTGGAAACTTCGCCGTATACAGTATCTTCTTCCGCTGTATCAGTATCTGCTGCAGCTGTATCCTCAGATGTAGAATCCTCTGTAGTATCTGCTGCCTCAGTTGTTGTTTCTGTTGTTGAATCTGTTGCTGCGAAAGCAACATTCATAGAAGTAAGTGTCAACGCTAAACCTAATGCTACTGCTAAATATTTACGTTTCATAATTTCAAGTCCTTTCTGTTTTTCGTTGATGGCTATACAATAGTTCGAAATTGTGTTCAAATTGTGACAACTTTCGTAAGAAATTGTGATTTTATATGACTTAAGGCAAAATAACCAGTAACATTTGTACTCGATCAGGCATTGTGCTATACTTAAAGCATCATTTTTATCAAGGAGGATTCCCTATGCTTCATACAATTGAAAACGACTATCTGAAAGTATCTGTAGATGATCACGGTGCTGAACTTTACAGCATTTTTGATAAAGTACATAACAGAGAAGTGATCTGGCAGGCAGATCCGGCTTACTGGAAACGTCATGCGCCGGTTCTTTTTCCTAATGTAGGACGCCATTTCGAAGATCACTACCGTATCGGCGAAACAGAATATCCATCTAAACAGCACGGATTCGCCAGAGACAGCGAATTTACCTGTGTGGATATGACAGCAGATTCTATCACACACAAGCTGAAATCTTCGAATGCTACAAAAGAAAACTATCCTTATGATTTTGAACTGAAGATCAAACATGTTCTGGAAAAAAATCAGGTCAGTGTATGCTGGGAAATCATAAACCACAGCAATGAAACTATGTACTTCACCATTGGCGGACATCCGGCATTTAATGTTCCTGCCCAGGGAAATGACGCTAAAAAAGAAGATTATCTGCTGACATTTAACGGCGAAAAGTCTCTGACTTATCTGCTTCTGGATCCAGCTTCCGGAACAGCTCTTCCGGATCAGACCAAAACGCTGGAACTCACAGACGGCACCTGCCATATTGATGCTCATATGTTTGACAATGATGCATTGATCTTTGATAACCAGATTGAAAAAGCCGGCATTGCTTTTCCTGACGGAACTCCTTATCTGGAACTTACCTGCCACCGTTTCCCGAACTTCGGTATCTGGTCTGTGCCTGGTTCTTCTTTCGTTTGTCTGGAACCGTGGATGGGAAGATGCGATGACTGTGGATTCAAAGGAGACCTTTCCGAAAAAGCAAATATCAATGCATTGAATGCTGATGAAATTTTTAATGCCTCCTATGAAATAAAAATTTACTAATTTTTTCCATTTACCTCTGCATTGTGCTATAATGGCAGATAGCATTTGCAGACAAAAGAGACAAATGCCTGTTGTTGCTTCATTCCAAGGATCAAAACAGTAATACTGTGTTACCAGTCACGGAGCGAACAGCAGCAACAATTATATGAAACAGGAGGAAATTCCCATGACAAAAGAAGAATTTCAGAAACTGACACAGAATGTTGTACTGCTCGACGGTGCTACTGGTTCCAATCTTATGGCTGCCGGAATGCCAAGGGGAATCTGTACAGAAGCATGGATCATGGATCATAAAGAGGTTCTGCAGAATTTACAAAAAGCTTATGTGGAAGCAGGAAGCCAGATCGTATATGCGCCTACTTTCGGCGGAAACCGTTACAGTCTCGGGCTGCACGGACTGCAGGATAAGCTTGCAGAAATGAACCATGCACTTGTCAATATTTCCAGAGAAGCAGTCGGACACAAGGTTTATGTTGCAGGTGATATTACCACAACAGGTAAGATGATGGAACCTGCCGGTGACCTCACTTATGAGATGGCATACGAAGCATACTGTGAACAGATTAAAGTTCTTGAGGATGCGGGTGTCGATCTGATCGCTGCGGAAACTATGATCAATATCGAAGAAACACTTGCTGCACTGGATGCTGCTGCATCTGTAAGTTCTCTTCCTGTAATGTGTACAATGACCGTAGAAGCTGACGGAAGCATTTTCAGCGGAGGAAATGCTGTGGAAGCTGCGATTGCCCTTGAGGGTGCAGGCGCTGTGGCAGTTGGTATCAACTGTTCTGTAGGACCTGACCAGCCGGTATCCGTTGTCCGCAATATTAAAGAGAACGTATCTATTCCTGTTATCGCCAAGCCTAATGCAGGTATGCCAACGATCGATGACCAGGGAAATGCCATTTACAGTATGGATGCACAAAGTTTCGCAGAACATATGAAAGTTCTGATCGAAAATGGTGCATCTGTTGTCGGAGGATGCTGCGGCACGACTCCGGAATTTATCCGTGAAGTAAATAAGATTCTCGGAAGATAATTATTGGACTGCCAGTAAATTCTAGTCAAGCGGATATTCGCAATCCGCTTCGCTACTTGCTCATAACCAAATAACTGCTCCGCAGTTTATCAGAAAGAGCTTGCACTCTTCCTGATACAAGCAAGTCCCCACCCACTGCTTATTGCTTATCGCAATTGAAGCAGGGGACTTACTTGATTTGGTTAAAAGCACATGACTTCAGAGTTGAGAATGTTCTGAATCTGAACCTTATCTTCTGTCATGTGCTTTTACTTATATCTTTCACTATCTCTTCAGTTGATGAAGTCTTCTCTCTGATTAATCAGGCTGTCAAAAACTTCATTTGAGCAAGATTTCATTTCACTTTTATTGCTTTCTTCGGACACATCTCCTGGCAGCAAAAACACCGGATACATTTTCTGTAATCATATACTGGTGGTTTCCCTTTGCCTTTTCTGAAATCCACTGCTTTTCCAGGAACCGGGCAGCTCTGGACACAGATACCGCAGTGGATACATTTATCTGCTTCTATATATGGCTTCTTCTGGAATATCTTTAATGCTCCTGCCATTCTTGTCCAGATATTCTTGCGCACTTCAGTACGGTCTACATTAAAAGCAGGATTTCCATACTTCTTTACTGCCTCTGCCATGGAAATCTCCCCATCTGGTGTCAGAAGTGTAATATTCTCTTCTTTCCATGTACCAAGTCCCATTTTCTCACCATGATAGTTTGTCGGAACCATCTCCGGTTTCAGGTAAACCAGACGGCTGAATACACTGTCCAGTGCAACCGGATCTGTGGACATCAGCAGTACATTCATAGGAACAGGATCCCCTGAGCCCGGTCCATTGCCTTCCATGGCTACAATTCCGTCCATCACATACAGCTTTGGTTCCACACATTTATTCAGGTCAATAAGCATTCTGGCAAAGCTGTCTGCACTTGGATACTGCGTGTGACCTTTTGCTTTATGAAAACCATACACAAATCCGTAACTGTTCTTGACAGCACCTGTGATTCTCTCCAACGCATGTGTTTTCATCTTGCTCAAAGAAATCACACAGTCCTGTTCCAGCAATTCTTTTGGCAGAATAAATCCCTTTGCCTGAATTCCCTGCGGATAAGCAGTTTTCACCCCCTCTGAATAATCAATGGCCGGAATATGATATTTATCCAGATAAGTATCCATTCCAGTTCCACGGATCACTGCCTGCGTAGTTCCATGACCACAGGAATCCGCAAGCACAATATGCTCATACCCATTTTCCCGCAGTATCCTTGCAAAAGTTCCCACAACAACCGGATGTGTAATCACCGCCTTCTCTACTTCTGCTTTTTTCAGCAAATTCGGTTTAATGCTAACTTCTCATTATTTTCCTACTCAAACACTTAAAACTCTGATAAATACTGAGTTGTTCGTAATTTTGTTGGTGGATAAATGAGTAGGTATGTTTACTTAGCAAAAAACTTTAAAACCTTTTGTTTTAGCTAATAACAGGGTGTGAGTAGGAAAAAAATGGGAAGTTAGCATTTAAGCAAAATCTTTGCATCTTTTGGAATCAGATTTTCCAGTCCCCCCAGAAAATCCAACCCCTGTTTCAGCAATGTATTAATTTTTTCTTCATCATACTCCCTGCATGGAAGTAATACTACTTTGCTCTTCATCTAATTCCCCCGTCCCATGTCATATATAATATCCGCCTTCCCTCTGCCAACAGTATCTAGACACCTGCCTATAACTAACATTTTTATCCTATTTCTTTTTACCACAAGTTAAAAAGCCACTCGCCTTTACGCGACATGGCTTTCAATCTCAGAATATGCCAGATAACCTGTACATCTATCTGGTAAATCCCTGTTTCTTATTTTTTATTATCACCGGACAGATCTGCCTGTCGCAGAGCTTTTCTCACTGGTAAAATACATGCCGGAACTACAGAAAGACAATCTACACCCATCCGTAGAAACTCTTCTGTCAAAGCGGTATCTGCCGCAAGTTCTCCACAGATACACACTCGCTTATTTTCCGCATGCCCTGCTTCGATCACCATTCGGATCATACGCAGTACTGCCGGATGATGGTCATTATATTTCTTACGCAGAAGAGGATTCTGTCTGTCCATTGCCAATGTGTACTGACTCAGGTCATTCGTTCCGAGACTCAGGAAATCCACTCTTCTCGCAAGCTCACGGCTGATCATAACTGCCGCCGGAGTCTCGATCATGATTCCTGTTTTTACATTTTTATACGGAATCCCTTTATCATCCAGACCTTTTTTAACCTCCTGGATAATCGCATCAATTTCATCCATTTCTTCTTCAGAACTGATCATCGGATACATCAGCGCCAGATTTCCATAAGCACTCGCCCTGAAGATTGCACGAAGTTGCGCTTTGAACATCTTCTTTCTGTCCAGGCAGAGGCGGATTCCTCTGTTTCCCATGATCGGATTGGTCTCGTCCGGAATATTCAGATATTCGGCCTGTTTGTCTGCACCCAGATCGGCAGTACGGATCACCGCGATCCTGTCTCCCAAAGTTTCTGCAATCTTTTTATATGCCAGAAAAAGTTCATTCTCACGAGGATAATTCTCTCTTCCCAGATACTGGAATTCGCTGCGCAGAAGTCCGATCCCTGCTGCTCCGTAATAGAGAACGCTGTTCAGGTCGTCCATATTTCCGATATTGGCATAAATCTCAATTCTTCTGCCATCCTTTGTAACATCCGGTTCTTCCCTTAATTTGAGAAGTTCTTCTCGCTCTTCCATATCAGCCTGCCTGCGGATCTCATACTCTTTTTTTACTTCTTCATCAGGATTGATATACAGACATCCTGTATATCCGTCCACAATGGCCAGTTGTCCATCCCACTCTGTATCCGTGTCAATCTCGATCAGTGCAGGAATATTCATGGTCTTTACCAGAATAGCTGCATGTGAAATGTCGGATCCATGGTGTGTGACGATCGCCATCAGTTTATCCTTGTCCATCTCCATCAGTTCTGTTGGTGTAATACTCTCTGTGACAACGATCACCGGTTCATCACCCAGATCGATCCTCGGGGAAACACCTCCAAGTTCACTGATCAGACGGTCTGATATCTCGCGTATATTAGCCAGTCTTTCTTTGATCGCAGGCTCCTCCAGATTTCTGAAAGTAGACAGGATCTCATCTCTGGTAGTCATTACTGCATAGGCAGAATTTACTTTTTCATTCTGAATAATACTCTCAATTGCCCTCTGAAAACTCTTTCCCTCCAGCAGTTCTTTCTGCCGGAGAAAAAGTTCCGCCTGAGATTCCTGAATCATACAATTCTTCTCATACAGTTCCGTCAGCTGCTCTATTACTCTGGCACGCGCCTGACGGAAAATACTGAGTTCACTTTTCACATCCGTAATCTCATACTGGCGTATCTGATATTCACTCTTATGATAATAAACAATTTTACCGATGGCAATTCCAGGAAAAGCACCGGTTCCTTTGTAAATATCCATTTTAAACTCCTTAGTCGCAGGCTGCCTTAAATTCAGTCCAGTTCTTCTGGTACTGTGCGTCTGCGTCCTGGCTTACGTTCTGGACGATCTCGCCCTTTGTAACGTCATCCGGAACTACCAGATCCGGATTTACCAGTTCATCTGCTGCTTTGTTTGTGCTGTAATAGCCAATGTAGTCTGTGCATTTTGCTGC
This sequence comes from Blautia sp. HCP3S3_D9, assembly GCF_052063845.1. Classification (NCBI taxonomy): domain Bacteria; kingdom Bacillati; phylum Bacillota; class Clostridia; order Lachnospirales; family Lachnospiraceae; genus Blautia; species Blautia sp. HCP3S3_D9. Next base: position 24,050 of record NZ_JBQHWS010000023.1, on the reverse strand, counting down.
AACTTCCGGCTGCATGATATAATCCATGAAAGAATATGCCGCATCTTTATCCGGTGCCTCACTCGGGATAAACATACCCATGATACCGAAGCCAAGCCCCTCTTCCGGATATACCACTTTCAGATCAGGATTCTCAGCAAGTGCTGCTGTTACCTGTGAAGTGTAAAGGAATCCTACACTTGCCTCTCCGTTAAGAAGTGCATTCTGTGTATTATCATCCTGGATCAGACGTACATTCGGAGCAAGTTCCAGAAGTTTCTCCCCTGTCTTCTTGATCACATCCACGTTTTCTTCGTTCATGCTCTCTCCCATGGAAAGCTGAGTGATACCATTGATTACACGGTAGTTTGCAGTCAGTGCAATGCTGTCCTCAAGAGACGGATCCCAGAGGTCTTTATATCCTTTGATATCAATATCCACCTGCTCCGGATCATAAACGATCAGCGGGATACCTGCTCCGTAAGGAACTGTGTATTCATCATCCGGATCATAGAACTGTCCCTGATATAACGGATTGATATTTCCGATGTTCTCAAGAGAATCTTTGTCAAGCTTCTCTGCAAGGCCCTCCTGGATCGCAGTTTCCAGAATGTAATCGTCTGCGATTACGATATCATAATCGCCACCTTTTGCCATGGAAAGTTTCTCCAGCATGGTTTCATCTGTATCAAAGTTTGAATAAACAACTTTCACACCTGTCTCTTTTTCGAAGTCATCGAGAACTTCCTGCGGGAACATTCCCTCCCAGGTAAAGAGAACAAGTTCTTTATCATCTCCTGCATCCTTGAATCCGGTGAATATTGTTCCGGCCATTAATGCACACATTACTACTGCAAGTACTCTTTTTTTCATAATCGATCTCCCTTCTTATGTCCTGCATTGATGTTTGTATCGGCCGCTGCCTTCCATTCACCAGCAGACAGCGGCCATCTTTTTTACTTTGCTTTTACCTTAGTCCAGAGTTCTGCAAATTTCTGCTTGATCTTTGGCTGCTGGTAAGCGAAGATTTCGTTATTCGGGTTGGTGGTATCCGGAATGTAAGAATCAATTCCTGCATAATCTCCATCCCTCATTGTTTCAAAAGCACTCTTCACTGTAGAAGTATACCCTACTTCTTCCGTATTGGAAAGAGCAGATTTATCACTGATCATAAAATTGATGAATTCATGGGCAAGCTGTACCTCACTGCAGTCCTTTGTGATAACCATTGCATCATACCATCTGTTGGTTCCCTGTTCCGGTGTGAAGTAGTCCAGATTCGGGTTTTCACTGATAATGTAAGATGCATCTCCGGAGTACACAACTGCCAGCGCTTTGTTTCCTGAAATCATGTTGTCGATCACATCATCACCTGCATAGATCGGATCCATAGTGTCACGCTGATCGATCAGCCACTGATAAGCCTCCTCGATCTCGGCTTCATTTGTGGTATTCATAGAATACCCAAGTGCTTTTAATGCTATCATAAAGGAATCTCTCTCAGAATCATACATGTAAATATTTCCTTTATATTTAGGATTACACAGAAGATTCCATCCATCTTTCAGATCAGCCTCATCTACTACTGTCTTATCATAAAGGATTCCTACTGTTCCCCAGAAATACGGACAGGAATAACGGTTGCCCGGATCATAGCTCTGGTTCATGACATCATCCAGCAGATTTTTCTTGTTCGGAATTTCTTTCCAGTCAAGTGCCTGCAGATATTCTTCTTTGATCAGTCTCTCAATCATGTAATCAGACGGGATCAGCACGTCATAAGTCTCACCGCTTGAAAGCTTGGTATACATCATCTCATTTGACTCAAAAGTCTCGTATACGATGGTACAATCATACTTTTTCTCGAAATCCTCCAGCAGAGAAAGATCCATATACTCTCCTGCATTGTAAACTTTCAGCACATGAGTGGACTGTGCCACGAATCCCCATTTGATCAGCCCTGCTGTAACGGCAACAACCAGAACTACAGAGACAATTTTTACTGCTTTCCTGTTCAGCTTCCTGGCTTTGTTCTTAAACTTCGGAAGCAGATTGGCCAAAAGCAGTACCACGATGATGACTACGATCACGATGGTTGACAGAGCATTGATCGTCGGATTGATACGCTTTGTCATATTATATACAACAATAGAGATATTCTTTACACCATTTCCTGATACGAAATAGGAAATGACAAAATCATCAAATGACATGGTAAATGCAAGCAGCGCACCTGCAAAAATACCCTCTTTGATCATCGGCACGATAACCTTTGTCAGAGCCTGAAAAGGTGTTGCCCCAAGGTCCATGGCAGCATTTGCCATATTGGGGTCCAGAGCTCTTACCTTCGGATAAACGCTGGTAATTACATACGGGGTACAGAATGCAATATGTGCCAATAGCATAGTCAGATATCCTTTTCGAAATCCCAGAGAGGAAAACAAGAGCATCAGGCTGATGGCAGTTACGATCTCAGGATTCAGGATCGGTATATTATTAATATTCAAAAGCAGTTCCTTGATTACCTTCTTTGACTTGGATAAACCAATCGCTGTAATGGTTCCAAGTATTGTAGAAACAATGGTCGCAATGATCGCAATGGTAACAGATACATAAACTGCCTTAATTACTTCCCCATTACCGAGAAGTTCCTGATACCAGCGCAGGGAAAAGCCTGTAAATCTGGTCAGTGACTTGGATGAGTTAAAAGAAAAGATCATCGTCACCAGGATCGGCAGGTAAAAGAAAGCAAGGCAGAGTACTACATATAACATTGAGAAAAATTTATTATTACGTTTCATGCTGTCCTCCCTTATTCATCTTTATCCATCTTCTTCATCAGGCTCATAAAGATCAGAATGAGCACAGCCAGAATCAGAGAAATCGCACTTCCGAAGTTCCAGTCGCCAACAGAGATAAACTGAGACTCGATCAGGTTACCGATCAGCATGTACTGTCCGCCTCCGAGAAGTTTCGGAATAACGAATGTGGAAATAGACAGCAGGAATACCATCATGATTCCATTGAGCACACCGGGGATGGACAATTTCCAGATAACCTTTGTGAAGGTCTGGAATTTATTTGCACCCAGGTCATAGGCAGCCTCGATAAAGGATTTATCCATCTTACTCAGGGATGTATGGATCGGGATGATCATAAACGGCATAAAGTTACAGACCAGACCAACCACTACGGAAAAATCCGTATACATCATTGTCACCGGGGAAATCCCCAGTAATCCAAGCAAATGGTTGATGATACCATTGTCTGACAGCAGGTTCATCCATGCATAAGTACGCAGAAGCATATTGATCCATTCCGGAATGGTTACCAGCAGGATCAGAAGACTCTGGGATTTCTCCGGACATTTGGAAATAATATATGCCAGCGGATAGCCAAGCCCCAGACAGATGACCGTCGTCAGGATTCCAAGCTTAAAGGATTTGAAAATAACGCTCATATACGTAGCTTCCAGGAATTTGCGGAAATTCTCCAGTGTAAAGGAGAACGTCAGCACTTCGTTTCCATCTTCTGTAAATGCATATAATGCGATCAGTATCAGCGGGATGACAATGACCACAAATGCCCACACAAGATATGGTTTGATAAGATTTCTATACTGTTTCATCAGTAGCTTCCCATCTTACACATAACATGGATGTCTTCAGGCCCGAATTTCAGTCCCACTTCCCTTCCGACTTCCGCATAATCTGTGGTGTGAACCATATAAGTACGAAGCTCTGTTTCGATCAGGATCTCATAGTGCACACCCTTGAATGTAATGTTGCGCACGATTCCTCTGATCTTTGCCTGATCAGGATCTACAATATCCAGATCCTCAGGTCTTAATACAACTTCGATCTCTTCATTATCTTCAAATCCTTTATCTACACACTCGAATTCAAATCCATCAAATGCAACCAGATAGTCACGGATCATGGTTCCTTCGATGATGTTGGACTCACCGATAAAGCCTGCAACAAAACGGTTTTCCGGCTCATTGTAGATATCTGTAGGCGAACCGATCTGCTGAATCTCACCGTTATTCATAACAACAACTGTATCTGACATGGACAGGGCTTCTTCCTGGTCATGGGTAACATAAATGAAAGTGATGCCAACTTCCTGCTGGATCTTCTTTAATTCTACCTGCATCTGTTTACGGATCTTTGCATCCAGCGCACCCAGAGGCTCATCTAAAAGCAGAACCTTCGGCTCATTTACCAAAGCTCTGGCAATGGCCACTCGCTGCTGCTGTCCACCGGAGAGCAGAGTTACATCTCTTTTCCCAAAGCCTTCCAGACCAACCATCTTCAGCATACGTTCTACCTTCTGAGCGATAACAGTCTTATCTACTTTCTTCAGATTCAGTCCGAAACCGATATTCTCCGCCACATTTAAATGAGGAAAAAGCGCATACTTCTGAAATACAGTATTAACCTCTCTCTTATATGGGGGAAGCTTGGAAATCTCAATCCCGTTAAACAATACCTCTCCGTCACTTGGCTCTTCGAATCCTGCAATGATTCGAAGTGTGGTTGTCTTGCCACATCCGCTTGGCCCCAGCAGCGTCAGGAATTCCTTTTCGTAAATATCCAGATTGATGCCGCGCAAAACCTGCTGATCATCAAAATTCTTTGTCAGATTTTTTAACTCAATCAGTTTGTTCATCATCTTTTCCTTCCTCTAAATGTTTTTTTCTTGTTACCGTTTCCCTTATCTGATATCAGGACTGAATTTCTTTTGCCTGTGACCAGATATTTGTAAACTGCTTTTTTGCATTACATTTTTTATATTTTCAGTCCGGCAAATAGAATAATTTACCATCCACTCAAAATATCCTAAAAATTTTAATATTATTTTCTCTTTCTTGTTATCAGTGAATAAACAATAAAAATTATCAGTGTAGCCGCCAGCAGAATTGTACATAACGCATTGATTTCCGGCGTTACTCCCGTCTTTAACTGTGTATATACCTTGATCGGCAGCGTAGACAATCGTGGTCCGTTTACAAAGATACTGATTACCACATCATCCATGGACATGGCAAACGCAAGCAGAGAGCCTGAAATTACCGCCGGCATGATCAGTGGCAACGTAATATCCCAGAATGCCCGGAAAGGTCCTGCGCCCAGATCCCTTGCTGCTTCTTCCAGTGCCGGATCCATGCCTGCCAGTCTTGCCCTCACTTCCATCAGAATATATGGCACACAGAATACTGTATGACCGATCAGCAGTGTCAGCATACCAAACGGCAGGTTCAGCATGTAAAAGAATGCCATCAACACCATACCAAGAATGATCTCTGGTATCATCAAAGGCAAGATGGAAATATATTCCAGAGCACCTTTTGATTTCCAGTGAATCCTTGACAAACCAACTGCCCCCAGAGTACCGATCACTGCACTCACCAGACAGCTTAATGCCCCAAGGATCAGACTGTTTACCAGTGCCTCCAGCATTGCCCTGTCATGGATCAGTTCCTGATACCATTTCAGGGAAAATCCTGTAAACTTTACCGCCAGCTTCGATTCATTAAATGAGAATACGATCACTACTGCAATGGGGAGATACATTAGAAAGAAAATCAGTCCCATATAAAATCCGGCAAATTTTGAATTCTTTTTCATCCGATTCCCTCCAGTTCTCTGGCATTTGTTACTTTTCTGTAGATCATGATCAGTACGGTTGTAAGTACCATCATCACTACAGCAAGCGCTGCCGCAAATGGCCAGTTACTTCCTCTCGTCATCTGATCCTGGATCAGACTTCCGACGAGAACGACTTTATTTCCGCCCAGGATATCAGCAATAAAGAACAGTCCCATGGACGGCACGAAAGTCAGGATCACACCGGAAAGCAATCCCGGCAGTGTAAGCTTCAGTGTTATGGTGAAAAATGCCTGCATTCTGGATGCACCAAGGTCTCTGGCAGCCTCCACATAAGACCAGTCCAACTTCTCGGCACTGGAATACACAGACATGATCATGAACGGAAGTAATACATAGATCATACCGATCACGATCGCCGGATAACTGTACAGAATTGACAGCGGTTTCTCAATGATCCCAAGCTTTATCAATACAAAATTTAAAAGTCCTTTTTTCTGCAGGATGATGATCCAGCCATACAGACGGATCAGTGAATTTACCCAAAATGGTGTGGACAACAGAAGCTGCGCTTTCTTTTTTCGGTGCTCCGGTAATCTTGCCATGAAGTACCCGAACGGATATCCTATCAGTGCAATCACAATCGTACTGGTAAACGCCAGTTTCAAAGATTCTACAAATGTATTCAGATATACCGGTTCCAGAATATTTCTGTAATTGTCCAGCGTAAATTTCCAGGTCACACCAAATCCTCTGGACGGCGTGGCAAAACTCAGCGCCACCATATAGATCAGGGGGCATACCACAAACACGATCGTGAAAATATATAGCGGAAGTGCCATCCATACAGAGCTGTCAGAACGTTTCCTACGCTTCTTCATGAATGTCCTCCCTGTCTACCAGTACTGCATCTGTCGGCAGGAAACTGCATCTCACTGTCTGGCCTTCTGCCACAGATGCATCAATTCCGTATCTGCTGGCGATCAGTTCTGTACCGTCACTCAGTTTCAGAGTTACACGGAGCTGGCCTCCTGCAAAATTCTTCTCTGTTACAGTTGCCTGTAAACCAGATATACTATCCGTATTATGTGTATCTAAAATATCATCTGCCACACTTATATCAACAGCATCTCTATTATCTGTATCAGCATCACCAGTTATAGTACCTTCTTGTAACAATATATTTTCACTTCTCACAGCCAGAGTTACTTTCTCTCCTGCTGCCAGATACTGTCTCGCCTCTGTATTCTGCTCTCTTTCTACAGTTGTTTCTTCGTTCTGCATCTGTCTTCCAGAATCTTTTTCTGTATTCTGCTGATTTGTTCCAGGGTTTACAATTACCCTGTCATTTCCAATCTTCACAACCGCATTGTACCCCTGAACGCGTTCCACAACTCCATGCAGAATATTTGCATTTCCCACAAATGTTGCCACATAGCTGGTTTTCGGATGATTATAAATTTCATCCGGTGTTCCAATCTGCTCGATACGTCCGTCTTTCATCACTGCAATCCTGTCAGACATATTGATGGCTTCTTCCTGATCGTGAGTGATATAGATAAATGTAATTCCCAATTTCTTCTGCAAATGCTTCAATTCTATCTGCATCGCCCGACGAAGCTGCAGATCCAGCGCTCCCAACGGTTCATCCAGCAACAGTACTTTTGGGTTATTCACCAGCGCTCTCGCAATCGCGACTCGCTGTTTCTGACCACCCGAAAGTTCTGAAGGTTTTCTTTTTTCATATCCTTCAAGCTGTACCAATTCCAGCATCTGAGAAACTTTTTTCTTAATCTCATTCTTTGGAACTTTCTTCAGTTTCAGCCCGTACCCGATATTCTCTGCCACATTCATATGTGGAAAGAGCGCATAATTCTGGAATACTGTATTTACATCTCGCTGGTTTGGTTCCAGCCCGGTCACTTCCCTGCCGTCCAGCCAGACACTTCCAGCATCGGGCTGCTCCAGTCCGGCAATGATCCGCAGTGTTGTCGTCTTGCCGCATCCCGAAGAGCCCAACAGTGTGATAAACTCGCCCTTACTGATCACAAGACTGATATTATCCAGAACTGCTTCGCCTTCTGTAAAACTTTTCTTTATCTCTTTCAGTTCAAGTGAAATCTCTGCCAACTTTACTCAGCTCCTTTCATGTGAAGAGGATAAAATTATCCGTTTCGCTACTTTTTCATAGCTAAATGCAAAATATTTTTTCAGGATAAAAAAAGATACGAAACCATGCGTAAAAGCTTTCGCCCCTACATCAGCTTATGCCAATGCTGACACCTGTTACCGTGCCAGTCTCTGCGTGGTTTCGCATCTATATGTGTCCATTGCTCCAATTATAAAAGCAGCTGGTCCATCCTGTTCCATCCAGTCTGCACGCACTCCTGTACGGGCATGATCTCCATGTACGGAAATTCTGATCCCACGCAAAACAGCCGCAGTATGAACTGCGGTTTCTTCTGCATATTCAGCTGCCTGATACTCTGCAGTATCATTTACATACCATGTGGAAGCAGCAAAAGCTTCTGCCTGCATGTCAGATAAATTTATCACATCTGCTGTCTGTATTGTTGCATCTTTTTTCACCTTCACTGTCCTCCTCTCTGATATTTATGAATATTCGTTATATTTAAAGCCCAAAATCCGGTCTGTCAAGCGGATATTCACATAAGAAAACCGGAAATCAACCATTCTTCTTGATAGATTCCCGGTTATTGTTCATTTTTATATAATCCAAAAATAATATTAAAGGATAGACAAGAGATTGTCAAGTAAATTTCTCTTTACATGCATTGTTACTGTTCACTCCGTGCCCAGTAACACGCTTCGCGGGATATTGCCTGTGAACAGTAACCATGCATTTACATCCTTATTACCATAAATCAACTGTTTTCATTTAGCAGGATACTGTCTTTCTTTTTTCTGAATATCAGCAGATAGGCGATCACACATATGATCACGGATAACAGTGAACCTGTCGCAGTCGCCAGTCCCATTGGAAGAAGTGTCTGCGGAAACAGTTTCGATGTAAGATAAACTCCCGGCACACGCACAAGAGCAATCGCAGTAATATTGTGCAGGAATGACAGTTCTGATCTGCCACACGCACAGAAGTAACCACTGAAGCTGAAATGCACACCTGCAAAAATGCAATCCCAGATATACCCGCGGATATACTGCCCTCCCGCAATCTTAACTGCTACATCCGTCGTAAATAATCCCACGACAGGTTCCGCAATAAACTGAATGATTACGGATACAGTCAATCCAAATCCAACTGCGATCATCGTAGCATATTTCAGAGTCTGAGCCGCTCTCTCCGGTTTGCCTGCACCAATATTCTGTGCACCAAGAGCAGACACTGTGGAGAGCATAGAAGACGGTACCAGGAAAAGGAAACTGATGATCTTCTCAACGATTCCTACTGCTGCCGCATCACTTAAACCACGACGATTTGCAATGATCGTAATAATAATAAATGCAATCTGGATCAGTCCATCCTGCATGGCTACCGGAATCCCGATCCTGAGAATCTGTCCCATAGCGCGATGCTGCGGTCTGAAGTCTTTCTTTGAAACAGAAATTCCTGTATTCTTTTTTAATATCACTATAAGTGCGATCACCACACTGACAGCCTGAGATAACGTGGTTCCCAATGCTGCTCCGGCAGGTCCCAGATGTAAAGCACCAATAAATACGTAGTCCAGTACAATATTCGTCACGCAGGCCACTGCAATGAAATACATAGGGCTTCTGGAATCTCCCAGTCCCCTGAATACAGAACTGATAATATTATATGCAGTGATAAACGGAATTCCGATAAAGCAGATCGTAAGATAAGTAACGGTGCCTGATACTGCTTCTAACGGGGTAGACATCACTGCTACGATCGGATGTACCAGGCAAAGCAGAATTACCATTAATGCTACGGCTATCAGCATAAATAAAGTAACCGTATTTCCGATCGACCTGGATGCTTCTTTCTTATCATTCGCCCCAATTGCCTTTGCAATGCTTACCGTTGACCCCATAGCGAGTCCTACGATCATAACTGTCAGCATATGCATAACCTGACTGCCGATAGATACTGCTGTTGTACCTGCCACGCCCTCAAACTGTCCGATGATAAACAAATCGGCCATGCCATAAAGTGTCTGCAGAAAATAGGACAAAAGATAGGGCAGAGAAAAATACAGAATATTTTTCAAGACACTGCCGGATGTAAGATTTCTTTCCATGATATAATAAACTCCTCTCATTTGTCGTCCAAGTTATAGTAAACCTTACAACCGTTGTAGAGTCAAGTAATTAAGCTGATTTTACAATTCATCCACGCTGCCTGATCCAATAAAACACCAAACCGGCTTAGGAATTCCTGAACCGGCTTAAAAATTCTTTTGTCATTTCTTTTTTCGGATGGTCAAAAATATCCGAAGAAGTTCCCTCTTCCACGATCACTCCGTCACCCATAAAAATCACATGTTTTGCCACATCCCGGGCAAATGCCATCTCATGAGTTACAATGATCATAGTCAAACCGTCCTTTGCCAGCTTGCGCATGACCTCAAGAACTTCTCCTACCATCTGTGGATCCAGAGCAGAAGTAGGCTCATCAAAAAGCAGGATTTCGGGTTCCATTGCAAGGGCTCTTGCGATCGCCACACGCTGCTTCTGTCCTCCTGAGAGTTGTTTTGGCTTGGCATTGATATAAGGTGCCATTCCTACCTTTTCCAGATACATCATGGCATTTTTCTCAGCCTCTTCTTTGCTTTTCTTAAGAACCTTTTCCTGACCTACCGTACAGTTTTTGAGAACTGTCATATTATTGAAGAGATTAAAGCTCTGAAATACCATTCCAACTCTGGAGCGATATTCCGGCACATTCATATGTTTATCCATAATATCCGCGCCATGATAGCTGATCTCACCTGAGGAAGGAACTTCCAGCAGATTCATGCAGCGTAGCAGCGTAGATTTTCCGGAACCGGAAGGTCCGATAATACAGGTCACATCTCCCAGCCTGACCGAAAAATCAATATCTCTGAGAATCTCATGACTTCCAAACGATTTACCCAGATGATGTACTTCAAGGATTGTTTCACTCATAATTATTTAACCTTCCTTTCCTTGTAAGAATACATTCCACTGGTATGTGTCAGTGTATCCGCAGTTGCCAGATCATAATTATCCGGACCATCCATTTTCTTCTCCAGGAGTCTCAGCAGACGCGAGCAGGTAAATGTCATTATGAAATAAATGATCATCGCAATGGTAAACGCCTCAAAATAAGTATACAGCGCACCTGCTACTCCTTTTGTAGTATAAAACAGTTCTACAGTTCCGATAATAGAAAGGACACAGGTATCTTTAATATTAATGATCAGGTTATTACCGATCTGCGGCATGATATTACGCAGTGCCTGAGGCAGAATCACATTTGTCATTGTCTGCACATGGGTCATACCGATTGCTTTTGCACCTTCTGTCTGGCCGGGATCAACAGAGAGGATCCCGCCTCGTACAGTTTCTGCCATATATGCTCCCGTATTGATAGACACGATCAGAATGGCCGCAAACCACATGGACATATTTATATTAAACAAATATGAACTTCCGAAATAAATAAACATCGCCTGTGCCATCATCGGTGTTCCACGGAAAAACTCAACATAGCATGCCATAATAAATTTAATGATCCGAATAAGAACACGTTTACCAAGGGAATCATTTCTTCCCTCAGGAATCGTCTGAATGATTCCCACTACAAATCCTATGATACATCCAAACAGGGTTCCTACCAGTGCAAGCCACATACTGACACCGGCTCCCTTCAGGAAAGAAGATCCATATTGCTGTAAAATATAGACGATCCTTCCCCAATAACTTTCAGGCAGCATTATCTTTTGCTCCTCCTACTCTCTTTATCTCAATATTATTCCTCAGAAGATAACGGCTGAACAGAAATCGCCTCATCCATCATTTCATTAAAGTCATCCTCTGTCATTGTTTCCAGAACACCATTGATGGCGTCTTTTAACTCATCATTTCCTTTTTTCAGTGATACACCAATATTGATGTCTTCATCAGATACTTCGAAAGCACCGTCTGTACCGTCGAAATCAAGAAGTGTGAAGTCCGGGTAAGCTACCAGTGCAGCTTTACCTGTAGGCATATCAGTGACAACTGCATCACATTTACCGGATTCAAGCGCTACCAGCATAGCCGGAGCACTCTCCTGTGCAGGAAGGATATTGGCATCCGGAATCTGAGGCAGGCAGGAATCATACCAGATTGTATTCTGCTGAGAAGTACAGGTTACTCCTTTCAAATCTTCTACACTCTTGGCATCTGCATAATCACTGTCTGATTTTACCAGTGTGATGATAGATGCATAATAATATGGTTCTGTAAAATCTACCATCTGCTGACGTTCTTTTGTGATAGACTGTCCTGCGATCACACAGTCAACCTGTCCGGACTGTACAGCAGGTACCAGAGAATCCCAGTCAAGTTTTACAATTTCCAGATCATAGCCTAACTCATCCGCAATCTTCTTTGCCATCATAACATCATAGCCATATGCATAATCAGAACTTCCTGAAATAGGCACAGCCCCGTTAGAGTCATCCGGCTGTGTCCAGTTATAAGGAGCATATCCGCATTCCATAGCTACCTTTAAGGTTTTCTTATCCTTTGCACTTACACTCTGTACTCCAAAAATCCCACAGGACATGGCTGCAATTACTACAGCAGCTGTTAACTTTTTCCACATTTTGTTCTTTCTCATTTTGATTTCCTCCTGTAAATAAATGTTAATTTTTAGACAAAATAAAAAATGCAACAAAGCTAAAAACTGCCCCGTTGCATTTTTTATCATTCTAATCCTATACAATTAAAAAGTCAAGCTGAAAATGAGACTCGAACTCACGACCCCTTCATTACGAGTGAAGTGCTCTACCGACTGAGCTATTTCAGCTTATGCTGTATCTGTCAGAAATTAACATTCTGATAGCCACAGCATTTAGTTTATAATATTATTTATCCTCTGTCAAGTCCTTTTTGACAGGTGTTTCTGTTTCTGTTTCATTCGTTACTTTTGGTGCTGCTTTTGTTACTTTTTTCGTCACAGGTTTCACTGCAGTTTTTACAGCTGCTTTTGTCTTCGCAGCAGCCTTGCGTACGGTTCTTGCCTTGGTGATAGATTTCTTAATCTTACTTTCTGCTTCTTTCTTCTCCTTCGATTCTTCTTCCGGTGTGCAGGTAAAGATTGCCACGCCAAGTGCCGGGAGTTTCACTGTGACGGAATATTCTCTCTCATCACATTCTGCCTTCTTCGCAGCTTTGACTCTTGCATTTACTACGCCTTCACCACCGTATTTCTTATCATCACTGTTAAAGATTTCTTTATATTTGCCGGCAAAAGGTACACCAACCTGATAGTTCTCGTACGGAATCGCCGCGAAATTGCAGACAGCCAGGATCGTCTCTTCCGGTTTCTCTGTCTTTCTTAAGAATGCAACTACATTCTCCTCATATTTCATTAATTGAATCCATTCAAATCCATCATATTCATCATCCATCTGATAGAGCGCAGGATGAGCAAGATACATATTATTGAGATCTTTGACAAACATTTCCAGGTCTTTCGGCATATCTTTGTCAGGTGCCATCATCTTACATCCTGGATGAAGCATCATATACGCATATGCCTCTCTGATCTGTGCATCCTTCTGCTCCTGGGTTCCAGGCAGTTTGTCTGCAAATTCTTTCAGTGTACCCACATCTCTGCTGCCAAGAGTCAGGATATAATGTTCACAGTATGCATAAAGCATGGATACAGTCAGCTGGTCATGGTAATTCTTTCTCTCAATCGGATCTTTACCCAGATATTCCAGCAGGTCTTTCGTCCAGCCGCCACTCCATTTATAATCAAATCCAAGATGATCGTTTGCCACACTGTCGGTCAGCTCCGGCCAGAGTCCGTCTTCCTGCGCGATCAGAAGCAGACCAGGATTTCTCTGCTTGATCACGGAATTCAGATGTTTCAGGAATTCCAGAGCATCCAGATTCTCATTAGATCCATAAATATTCGGCGTCCATTCGCCCTGATTTCTGCCGTAGTCCAGATATAACATGGCATCTACATCATCCATTCGCAGACCGTCTGCATGATAAACTTCTGCCCAGAAACATGCATTGGAGATCAGGAAATCTTTTACCATCGGACTTGCATAATTATAGAGCAGCGTACCCCAGAACGGATGGATCGCTTCTGCCGGATTCTGTTTCTCATAAAGAGGTGTTCCGTCAAATCTCTCCAGTCCTGATGCATAACGCGGGAACTGTGCAGGTGTCCAGTCAAGGATCACTCCGATTCCTACCTGATGCAGTTCATCCACCAGTTTCTGAAAATCTGCCGCACTTCCAAATCTGGAAGTTGGTGCATAATATGCATACGTAGAATATCCGCCGGTAATATCATCCAGATATTCCATTACAGGATGAAGTTCTACATGGGTAAAATCCTCTTCTGCCAGAAATTCTACCAGTTCTTCCGCAGATTCCCAGTCTTCCAGAGAAGTCTCATATACAGAAACCGGCTGTTTCCTGTCATCAAATCTGGAACGTTCTTTCATCCAGTCTGCATCATTCCACTGAAAACTGCTTACATCTGACACTACAGATGCCCCTTCCGAATCATGCTCTGCACTGTTTCCATAAGGGTCCGCCTTTAACAGGACTTCGCCGCCTTTGACTTTAATTTCATATTTATAATGTGTTCCAGCCTCTACTCCAGGTACAAATAACTCAAAGATACCGGACATCGGCATACGGTGCATAATCGTTGCACGGCCAATCCATCCATTGAAATCTCCTGCAATGTTTACACTGATAGCATTCGGGGCCCAGACAGCAAACAGAGTACCTTTTACTCCGTTAATCTCCATCAAATGCGCCCCAAGCTTCTTATACGCTTCATAATACACGCCTGCGCAGAAAGCTTTCTCCTCTTCTTCTGTGATCTGACACGCAAATGCATATGGGTCATAACTCTCTGTCACAGTCTCGCCTATTTTGACGCAAAACTTATATTCCGGAACTTTTCGAACAGGCAGTAATGCTGCGAAATATCCTGCCTCGTCTTCCTTTTCACAGACATAGGTCTTCTTCCCACTGATGACGCTTACCTCTTCCGCATCTGGAAAAAATCCCTGTACCAGAACACCGTCCTGTGTGATTCTTGGCCCCATTACATCTCTTGGCGACGCTTCTTCACCATATACGATTGCCTCTATTCTTGGCCAGTTCATATAGCCGTATAATTTTTCGTCCATAACCACGTTACCTCCCCTGTTGTCGAAGTCATTTTTTGCTTCTTGTCTGCAACAGCTTTATCTGATCATATGTAAATCATTATCTGCAAACAATCACAGCCATTCAGTACTTTCACAGTTATATGTCAGACAGCCGCAAACAATCACAAATCAAGCTGACTTTATTTTAGCATTTTTGCACAAAAAAATAAAGGAAATTGTTTGACAAATTCCCGTTCCTGCGCTAAATTTATGTTATCAATATACAGAAAGGAAATCTATTGCTGCTATGAGCGTAATCTACAGCAGTTCATATGGATAATTGTTGTGCTCTCCATACACAGCAATTCTTTCTGTTACTACAAGGAGGATACAAAAATGGGAAACAAAGCCTTTGATGTGACCGCATTAGGCGAATTACTTATTGACTTTACAGAGAATGGAACCAGCGCACAGGGAAATCCAATGCTGGAAGCCAATCCTGGCGGTGCTCCGTGTAACGTACTTGCCATGCTTGAGAAACTCGGAAAAAAAACAGCATTTATCGGAAAAGTTGGAAATGATATGTTCGGAACCCAGCTTAAGAATGCTGTAGAAGAAGTGGGAATCGACACCCGCAACCTTGTGATCGACAAGGAAGTACATACAACTCTTGCATTCGTACATACTTATCCGGACGGAGACAGAGATTTCTCTTTCTACCGTAATCCAGGTGCAGATATGATGCTTACCAAAGATGAAGTTCAGGAAGACCTGATCAGAGATTCTAAAATTTTCCATTTCGGAACTCTTTCTTCCACTCATGAGGGAGTCCGCGAAGCAACCCGCTATGCCATCGATGTTGCAAAAGAAGCCGGATGTATTGTCAGCTTCGACCCGAACCTGCGTCCGCCATTATGGAAATCTCTGGATGATGCAAAAGCAGAGATTGAATATGGTCTTGGCAAATGTGATATTCTGAAAATCTCTGATAACGAAGTTGAATTCCTGTTTGGAACTACAGACTATGACAAGGGCGCTGCACTTCTGAAAGAGAAATACAACATTCCTCTTATTCTTATCACACTGGGTAAAGACGGAAGCAGCGCTTACTACAAGGATATGAAAGTAGAAGCAGCTCCTTTCCTTCAGGAGAATACCATTGAAACAACAGGTGCAGGCGATACTTTCTGTGCAAGTTCCCTGAACTATGTTTTGGAACATGGCCTCGACAATCTTACAGAAGAGAACTTAAAAGAACTGCTTACATTCGCAAATGCAGCAGCTTCTCTTATCACTACACGTAAGGGTGCTCTTCGCGTAATGTCCACAAAAGAAGAAGTTCTTGACTTTATGAAATCAAGAGGTGTAAATTAATATATTCATCACCAGAAAATTTATTCAGGAGGTCCTTTCCGACAGTGGCAGGGGCTTCCTTTTTTTTACATCTATTACTATTTTTCCTTTACCATTATAAAAAATACACATATCCCCCAACACCACATGAAGCATAAGTACACCAACATCACCTCCACAAATGCAAAAAGTTCCCCACCAGTAGAATTACTTTCCCTGGCAGGAAACTTTTATGCTTTATGAATTCTTATTTACTATTTTACTACACGAACCTTAGAAACACCTTCGATTGCTTTCAGCTCATCCAGTGCCTCTTTGGAAGCTGCGCTTTCCAGGTCGATCAGAGTGTAAGCGTACTCGCCTTTACTCTTGTTTGTCATATCTGCGATGTTCAGGCCTTCTGCACCAAGGATCTTGGTGAACTGGCTGATCATGTTCGGGATATTTTTGTGGCAGATAGCAATACGTCCTACTGCTACGCAGGTTCCCATGTCACAGTTCGGGAAGTTTACAGAATTCTTGATATTTCCGTTCTCAAGAAAATCTCTGACTTCTTTTACAGCCATTACTGCACAGTTCTCTTCAGATTCCTCTGTGGATGCTCCAAGATGTGGAGTTACCAGGATTCCCTCACGTCCTGCTACTGTATGGTTTGCAAAGTCTGTCACATATTTCTTAACTTTTCCACTGTCTAATGCTTCGATCAGAGCATTCTCGTCAACCAGAAGGTCACGGGCAAAGTTCAGAAGTATCACACCGTCTTTCATCTTGCTGAATGCTTCTTTGTTGATCATCTGTCTTGTGCTGTCAAGAAGCGGTACATGAATGGTTATGTAATCACACTGGGAATAGATCTCATCCAGGCTCTTGATATGTTTGATAGTGCGGGAAAGGTTCCATGCAGCATCAATGGAGATGTATGGGTCATATCCATAAACTTCCATTCCAAGTGCAGAAGCAGCATTTGCTACCATTGCTCCGATCGCACCAAGGCCGATGATACCAAGCTTCTTACCCATGATCTCGCATCCTGCGAACTGTTTCTTCTGCTTCTCAGCGAGCTTATCAATGTCTTCCTGGTCTTTCTCTTTTGCAACCCATTCAATACCCCCTACGATATCACGTGAAGCAAGGAGCATACCTGCAAGAACAAGTTCTTTCACACCGTTTGCATTTGCACCTGGTGTATTGAATACTACGATACCTTTTTCTGCGCAGTCTTTTACAGGAATATTGTTGACACCTGCACCTGCACGTGCGATTACTTTTACACTCTCAGGGAGTTCCATGTCATGCATCTTTGCACTTCTTACAAGGACTGCATCGCACTCCTGCAGATCTTCGCTTTTCTTATATTCATCATCAAATAATCCCAGACCTTTTTCTGCAATGGGATTCAGGCAATGATACTGAAACATTATGCATTTTCCTCCTCAAACTTCTTCATGAAAGCAACCAGTGCTTCCACACCTTCTTTTGGCATAGCATTGTAGATACTTGCACGCATACCGCCCACTGTACGGTGTCCCTTTAAGTTTACAAGTCCTGCCTCTTTTGCTTCTTTTACAAATTTGGCATCCATGTCCTTGTCACCTGTTACGAATGGTACATTCATAAGAGAACGGTCTTCCGGTACAACAGTTCCTTTGAAAAGCTTGCTCTGATCAAGGAAATCATAGAGGATTTTCGCTTTCTCAATGTTACGTCTCTGCATTTCTTCCAGGCCGCCCATTTTCTTCAGCCATTTAAAGACCTTACCGCATACATAGATGCAGTAGCAGTTTGGAGTATTGTAAAGAGAACCTGCATCTGCCTGTGTTTTGAATTTCAGCATAGTAGGTGTTCCTTCCAGAACATCGTCTGTGATCAGATCTTCGCGGATAATGGAGATTACCATACCAGCAGGTCCGATATTCTTCTGTACACCG
Source organism: Blautia sp. HCP3S3_D9 (assembly GCF_052063845.1). Lineage (NCBI taxonomy): Bacteria > Bacillati > Bacillota > Clostridia > Lachnospirales > Lachnospiraceae > Blautia > Blautia sp. HCP3S3_D9. The sequence goes on along the minus strand of NZ_JBQHWS010000023.1, from coordinate 5,882 downwards.
CCATAGATGATGCCATATTTGGATACATCAACAGGCTCAGATAAGAAGCAGGAGGAAACGTCTGCTACCAGAGTTTTTCCTTTTGTATTTGGAAGTTTCTTGAATTTTGTTCCGTAGATTGTGTTGTTTTCGCAAATGTATACATAGTCTGCATCCGGGCTGATCGGAAGGTCGCTGCAGTCAGGAATATAGGAGAAAGTCTTATCCTCGGAAGAAGCGATCTTGTTTGCTTTTCCATATTTCTGTGCTTCCTGGTATGCTTTCTTTGCCCACTGTCCTGTTACAATGTAATCAGCTACCTTGTTCTTCATAAGGTTCATAGGGATTGCTGCAAACTGCTGGGAAGCTCCGCCCTGAAGGAATAATACCTTATAGTTATCCGGAATCTTCATCAGATCACGGAGATCCTGCTCTGCCTCGTCGATGATCTTCTGGAAATCAGCACTTCTGTGGCTCATTTCCATTACAGACATACCGGAGCCCTGATAGTCCATCATCTCCTCTGCTACTTCTTTCAGTACCTCTTCCGGCAGTACAGCCGGTCCTGCGGAAAAATTATACACTCTGCTCATTGTTTTTCATATCCTCCTCATCAAAAATATCATCAATGCTTGCGCCTGCCGGTACCATCGGGAATACGCTGAGATCCTGATCGATCATACAGTCAAGTACGATAGGTCCCGGACATGCCAGAGCCTCTTTTAATGCCGGCTCTACCTCTTCCATCTTTGTGATACGGATTGCTTTTGCTCCCATGGCTTCTGCCAGCTTCACAAAATCTACTGCATCATTTAAAATTGTATGGGAATATCTGTGGTCATAGAACAAGGTCTGCCACTGACGTACCATTCCCAGTACATGATTGTTCAATACGATTTCTATTAAAGGTCTGCCACAGCGGACTGCTGTCGCGATCTCATTCATATTCATACGGAAGCATCCGTCACCTGCAATGTTTACCACAGTTTTGTCCGGTCTTCCCATCTTGGCACCGATGGCTGCACCAAGTCCATATCCCATAGTTCCCAGGCCACCGGAAGAAAGGAAAGTTCTTGGCTCTTTGTATTTGAAATACTGAGCTGCCCACATCTGGTTCTGTCCAACCTCTGTTGTGATGATGGCATCTCCTTTTGTCAGTTCGTACAGCTTTTCAATAATGTATGGGCCTGTAAGCTGGGAATGATCATATCTTAACGGATATTTTTCCTTCAGTTCACTGATATGTGCAGTCCATTCCGGATGTCTCATTTCCGGAACCTCTGCCAGAATACGTTTGAGAACTTCTTTCTCATCTCCTACTACACTTGCATCTACTACGATGTTCTTGTTAATCTCTGCAGCATCTACGTCAATCTGGAGAATCTTCGCATTCTTTGCAAAGGTCTTCGTGTTTCCTGTGACACGGTCACTGAATCTGGCTCCCAGCACGATCAGGAGATCGCAGCCTGAGACACCGAGATTGGAAGTTTTGGTCCCATGCATTCCAAGCATTCCTGTGTACAGAGGATCTTCTCCGGAAAATCCCCCCTTACCCATAAGACTGTCACATACAGGAGCGTCGATTCTGGGAGCAAGCTCTGTCACTTCTCTGGATGCCTCTGAGATAATCGTGCCACCGCCTGTAAAAATAAATGGTCTCTTCGCTTCTTTGATCATCTGTACTGCAGTTGCAATGTCTTCGTCTTTGATGGTGTCTGTTTTCGGTGTGATCTCAGCAGGAGCGCAGGCAGTATATTCATATTTCGCACCTGTCACATCCTTGGTCACATCTACAAGCACAGGACCGGGGCGTCCGCTCTTTGCAATATAGAATGCTCTGCGTACAGTGTCTGCCAGAGTAGTAATGTCTTTTACGATAAAGCTGTGCTTTGTAATAGGCATTACAATTCCTGTAATATCAACCTCCTGGAAAGAATCCTTTCCGAGCAGCGGTGTTCCTACATTACATGTGATTGCCACCATTGGTACGGAATCCATGTATGCGGTAGCGATTCCTGTTACCAGATTGGTAGCTCCGGGACCGGAAGTTGCAAGACACACACCGACTTTACCGGTTGCTCTTGCGTATCCGTCTGCTGCATGGGATGCTCCCTGCTCATGGGAGGTCAGTACATGTGTGATCTGGTCTTTATATTCATAGAGGGCGTCATATACATTCAGGATGGCACCGCCCGGATATCCGAATACAGTGTCAACGCCCTGTTCTTTCAAACATTCAACGATGATTTCAGCACCTGTAAGCTGCATCTTGTGTTCCTCCTAACTGATTGATGTCAGGGTCAAAAACTTTAAAAGTCATTCATGACTGCACGATAAGACTTTTAAGTCTGGAACCCGCTTATTATTTGGCTTTTGGTACTTCGAGGATCGCACCTCTGTTTCCGGAGGTTACCATTGCTGCATATCTTGCAAGATATCCTGTTGTTACCTTCGGCTCACGAGGCTGCCATTTTGCTTTTCTTGCCTGCATTTCTTCATCAGAAACCTTGATTTCCAATTTCAGTTCCGGAATGTTGATGCTGATGATATCGCCTTCTTCTACAAGTGCGATCGGTCCGCCAACTGCTGCTTCCGGTGAAACGTGTCCGATGGATGCTCCTCTGGATGCACCGCTGAAACGTCCGTCTGTGATCAGGGCTACGGAAGAACCAAGTCCCATACCTGCAATTGCGGATGTCGGGTTCAGCATCTCTCTCATACCAGGGCCGCCTTTTGGTCCTTCATAACGGATAACAACTACGTCACCCTCTACGATCTTACCACCTTTGATCGCTGCGATCGCATCTTCTTCACAGTCAAAGACTCTTGCAGGTCCTTCATGAACCATCATCTCTTCTACAACTGCGGAACGTTTTACAACACCACCATCCGGAGCAAGGTTGCCTTTGAGAACTGCAAGTCCGCCTGTCTGGCTGTATGGATTGTCGATTGGTCTGATAACTTCAGGATTTAAGTTTACACAGTCTTTGATGTTCTCGCCTACTGTCTTGCCTGTAACTGTCATGCACTCTGTATGAAGGAGTCCCTTCTTATTCAGTTCGTTCATAACTGCGTATACACCGCCTGCTTCGTTCAGGTCTTCCATGTATGTCGGGCCTGCCGGTGCAAGGTGGCAGAGGTTCGGAGTCTTTGCACTGATCTCGTTTGCAAAGCTGATATCGAAATCCATTCCGATCTCATGAGCAACGGCCGGAAGATGAAGCATACTGTTTGTGGAGCATCCAAGTGCCATGTCTACTGTCAGGGCATTGAGGATTGCTTCTTTTGTCATGATATCTCTTGGGCGGATGTTCTTTCTGTACATCTCCATAACCTGCATACCTGCATGTTTTGCAAGACGGATACGTTCAGAATATACAGCTGGAATAGTTCCGTTTCCTTTCAGACCCATACCCAGAACTTCTGTCAGACAGTTCATAGAGTTCGCTGTGTACATACCGGAACAGGATCCACATGTAGGACATGTTTTCATTTCACATTCTGTCAGACCGTCCTCATCAAGTTTGCCTGCTGCATAAGCACCTACTGCCTCAAACATACTGGAAAGACTTGTCTTATGTCCATTCAGATGTCCGGCAAGCATCGGACCACCACTTACAAATACAGTCGGTACATTCAGTCTGGCCGCTGCCATCAGAAGTCCAGGTACATTCTTATCACAGTTCGGAATCATAACCAGGGCATCAAACTGATGTGCCATAGCCATGGCTTCTGTGGAATCTGCGATCAGATCTCTTGTTACCAGAGAGTATTTCATTCCAACGTGTCCCATTGCGATACCATCACAGACTGCGATTGCCGGGAACATTACAGGTGTACCACCTGCCATCGCAACGCCAAGCTTAACTGCCTGTGCGATCTTGTCAAGATTCATATGACCTGGTACGATTTCGTTATAGGAACTTACGATACCTACCAGAGGTCTGTCCATTTCTTCTTTTGTCATTCCAAGAGCATTAAACAGGGAACGGTGAGGTGCCTGCTGTGTGCCTGTTTTTACTGCATCACTTCTCATTGTTTTATTTCCTCTTTTCTTACTGGTTTATTTTTACTTTTTAATGATTCAACTGACATTACTGACTCACCCGATAGATAGTTAAGTTTCTATCGTCTGACTCAGGCAGATTGTCCCGTATCCCGTAATCTGCCTGCGCCAGTTAAATCCTCTTAGTATCATTTCTTACAGAGCTGCTGCGATCAGATCGCCCATCTCTTTTGTTCCAACCAGTTTGCATCCTTCTGACATGATGTCACCTGTGCGATATCCGTCTGTCAGGACTTTCTGTACTGCTGCTTCTACTGCATCTGCTTCCTTGTCCATATCAAGTGAAAAACGAAGCATCATTGCTGCGGAAAGGATAGTTGCGATCGGGTTTGCTTTATCCTGACCTGCGATATCAGGCGCAGAACCATGGCTTGGCTCATAGAGACCAAACTTGGTTTCATTTAAACTTGCCGATGAAAGCATTCCGATGGATCCTGTTACCATACTCGCTTCATCGGAAAGAATATCTCCGAACATATTCTCTGTCAGGATAACATCAAACTGTTTCGGATCACGGACAAGCTGCATTGCACAGTTATCAACCAACATATGCTCTAATGTAACATCCGGATAATCTTTGGCAACTTCCTCTACCACTTTTCTCCAGAGTCTGGAAGAATCCAGAACGTTTGCTTTATCTACACTTGTAACTTTATTTCTTCTTTTACGTGCAATCTCAAATGCTTTGATCGCGATACGACGGATCTCATTTTCATTATAAGAAAGTGTATCGATGGCTTTCTTTACGCCATTCTCTTCGATCGTCTTACGTTCTCCGAAATACAGACCGCCAGTAAGCTCACGTACAATGATCATGTCAAATCCGTCTCCGATGATCTCATCACGAAGCGGGCACGCTTTCTTTAATTCATTGTAAAGATAAGCCGGTCTTAAGTTTGCAAAAAGATTTAATGCTTTACGGATCGCAAGGAGTCCTGCTTCCGGACGTTTGGATGGCTCAAGTTTATACCATGGAGAAGTTTTTGCATCTCCACCAATAGAGCCCATAAGTACGGCGTCTGATGATTTTGCAGTGGCAATTGCCTCATCAGTGAGCGGTACGCCATGTACATCGATGGATGCGCCGCCTAACAGAACTTCTGAATAGGAAAAGCTGTGTCCATATTTCTCGCATACCTTGTCCAGTACTTTCTTTGCTTCTCTTACGATTTCCGGTCCGATTCCGTCACCGGGGATCAATGCAATCTTATAATCCATAATAATTTCCTCCAAAAAATACTCTAATTGCGTAATTGTTATTATAATAACGCACTTTCCGGCAGATTTCAACCTATTAAAGTGAAAAAATATAAAAGTGCGTTTTTCAAAGCTTTTTTACAGTTTATGTTATCGTAAGAACAAACACTAATAAAAAATTTGCTGAAATAGTAAAAGAAAAAGAGTGAAATGACAGCCCCGTTGAACTGTACATTCCACTCTTTGATCCATTTCATATTCATTTTCTGCAATTATTTACAGCATACCATAAATAATAACAATTATTCAGCAGCGCTTCCAGCTTTCTCTACTTCAGCGATTGCCTGTTTTCTCATAGGAATACGGCAGTTTTTGTTGTTACCGAATTCTACGATCACATCTTCGTCTGTCATATCAATGACAACGCCATAAAACCCACTGGTAGTAACAATGCTGTCGCCAACTTCCATGTCATTTAACATTGCCTGAAGTCTCTTCTGCTCTTTTTTCTGAGGGCGAAGCATTAAGAAGTACATAATTCCGAACAGAACTACCATCCAGATAATAGCACCGACCATACCCATTCCGCTTGATGCGTCCATTTCATTTCCTCCTATAATATTCCTGTTATTGCGCGGGT
>NZ_JBQHWS010000022.1:0-39364 GCF_052063845.1 Blautia sp. HCP3S3_D9 | reverse complement strand
TGGATGCTCTTTTTTCATTCATCTGATAGGTGAAAAGCAATATTCAGTTAAAATATAGAAACTATGTGGTTTTCAGCCACTTTCACGACTGTGCCGTGAATAATCTAGGTTTATTTTGATAGTTATGTAGCTATATTTCTAATATTACTTCTTGCTTGTATATAAAGAATAAAAATTTTCCATTAGAAAATTAAATCATTTCTGTATAAAGATAGGTAAAAGTGTGGTACAATCTTATAAAAAGCAGAAAAGGGGTGAAATAGTGGATAAAAGGTATTCAAAGGTGTTTAAACCTGGAACATTTCCAGATATTACGTATGTTTCCAGAAAATCAGGCACTATGCAGTATAGTTATGAAGAACGTTTACAGCAGAGTTTATCTATTGATGGTTTCCTTACATATATTGTTGGTCCGTCCAAAATAGGAAAAACAGTTTTATGTGAGCGTGTGATTGGGGTTGAGCGGATTGTAGCTATGTCAGGAAATGATTTTGTACGTGAATCAGATTTCTGGAATCGTATTGGAAAGAAAATCGGAATTTCCATGGATGCGGAAGTCAGTGAAACGAATGCGGATTTTTCATCTAATGAACAGCGTTCCACTATGATCAAGAAAAATTATCCGGCAAATAAAGAAAAAATACTAAACTATTTTAAGGAATACGATAAGGTCTTGGTTTTAGATGATTTTCATTATGCACCAGTTGACGTACAATATGACATTGCATGCCAATTAAAAGAAGTTATCAGGCTTGGATTTAAGGCAGTGATTATTTCTCTGCCATATCGATCAGACGATGCAATACGTCTGAATCCTGATCTTACCGGTCGGCTTTCAGTAATTGAGATTGAGCCGTGGAAGGAAGAAGAATTGCAGGCTATTGCACGTAAAGGTTTTCATGAACTGGGGATTTCTATACAGGATGATATGATTTCGCGTATGGCAATAGAAAGTATTCATTCTCCTCAGGTAATGCAGGCTATCTGTCTGAATATAGGACTTCTTCCAGTTGAAGCAGTGGATATAAATAATTCAGTCATAGAAGAAAGTTGCCGTTTTACGTGTGCCAATCTTCCATATGCAGACGTAGTACGAGTGCTAAAGGCAGGACCTCCAACCAGAGGTCAGAAACGCTTAAAATATAAGTTAATAGACGGAAGTCAAAGGGATGTTTACAGCCTTATACTAAAAATGCTTGCAGATAATCCTCCTCTTGTGGAGATGGAACTGGAAGAGCTTATGAACCGAATCCAGTTTAATGTGCCAGATCAGAAGATTACTACTCAGAAAATCCGTGAAGCACTAAGAAACTGGCAAAAGCTTTTAGAAGGACTTGGGGCATTGTACCATGTTTTTGAATGGAAAGATGATATCATACACATCCTGGACAATCTGTTCTTGTTTTTTATACGGTGGTCTGGGATTTGACAGGAAGGAAATAATGTATGGATACTATTGATTCTATTACAAATGACAAACTGATACAGTATGGACATGCAATCCTCGGACAGAATGAGTATAATGAAATTTCAAAAGCATATGTTGAGTGGAAAAATATAGTCCAAATATATGTTGTTAAAAATGGATTTTCAAAAGAAATACAGAATGAAGTGAAAGTAAAAGGGCATTTTATTGCCAATGAATTCTCAGAAGCAGAATCTATAAAAAATATAAAAACAGCAACAGAAGGTATTCTGCGAATTCTTGAAAATCTGGATAAGAAAGTCTCTGATGACTTATCCGAAGAGACTGCAAAACTGATAATAGAACGGATACTGTCGCATGTAAATATATACTTAAAATCCATGTATTATGATAGACCACATAAAAAATCCACTTTTTCTGAGGAAATTTTACATCAAATAAAAATTGAAAACGAGTATGATGTTCAACACGTTTTATACTCGCTGCTTCGAACAGTATTTCCTGAAATTCGTAAAGAAGTAAATGGAGATAACGGTTATAGTGGAATACGTGCTGACCTTTATCTGGCTTCATATGATGTTACTATCGAAATAAAATGTACGCGAGAAAGCATGTCTGAAAAACAATTAACGGAAGAACTTGGTGCAGATGCATTTCATTACAAGACAAAAAATCTGTATCTTTTTATTTATGATAAAGAGGATATCATCAAAAATCCAGAAGCATACCAGATGGCATTTTATAGAAGTTATGATAAATTTGGAAAAAATGTAAAAGGATTTATTATAAAACCATAGATATAGTGTTCAATAAAAAAGAGGCTCCAGTTGCAGTATTGGAGCCTTATTTAGATTTGTAGAAATTTTGTTTTATTTATTTTTTAGGGGTATGAAAAAAACTATCCATATAAGATAGCTTTCCTCATAGTAATTATATGTGTAGTTATTTTCACTGTCCGCCAGTTATCTTGACTTAATCAAGAAGGAATTTTTGCACCTATCCTGTAAGGTGGTTCCAGCCCCTGCGTCTGTATGATGTTTCACGGATTACTTTACTTCGGCTACACTCGAATGAATTCATTTTTAACCATGACATTCTCCGAAGGCGAACGCTCCTTATTCGCATAACAAGATATTAAATATCTTGGGCAATCAAGAAAACAGTTGTGTTTTCCTATAATTAAGATACATCGCTATAGAAATAATGTCAATTAGATTAGTGCTTTTATATAGGGATTCTTTCGGTGTTCAGAACTGAGCAGTTGGGATTAACGAAAAACTCCACAATGACAAACAGGGGTTTGCCCTAACAGATAAAAACAGCAATCAGGCGAAAAATTTATCGGATTGCTCTAAAAAATCGATGACATAAATATTGTATGTACTCAAAGGTTATTGAAATCTCCCGATGAAACATTTATATTTGTGGTATGGAGGTGAAAGTATTATGAAAACGAAAAAGAATTCAGAAACATGTAAATTGTTATGGCAATCAGTTTTGCGGAAGTTGCCTGGTTTGCTGGTGATGGGTTGTGCCTTGTTGTGTATGGTGCTGGGGACGGGAGTGAGAGCAGAGGCGGCGCAGACGATCAGGGAAGATACCGAATTTATGAACATTAAACAATGGCGTGCCGGAAAGGCGAGCAGTATTGAGTTTGATGCGCTGGTGAATACTCTGGGCTCTGAGTATGTAGAGATTTATCGTTCAGAGCCGTCGGTGGAGAATGGCGGTAAACTGAAGAAGCTGGACCGTTTTCTTGTTTCAGGGGATATGTGGCAAGTTATTGATGACAATCACTATACTAAATATGGTGATAACAATAAGGTAATCTGCTATTCTGACCGTCCAAGGGCACGTGGAGATAATCTTACATTTGTGGATACCACAACAAAGGCAGGACATGAATATTCTTATCAGCTCAGATATTCTGATTATGTGGTGGATCCGGAACCGGAGAATTTTGATGATGATGTCAAGATTATTTCCAATACGGTTACTGCGAAAGCGAATCTGCAGACTCCTGAACTTTATAAATGTTATACTACAGATAACAAAACTGTAAAATTGTCATGGAGTTATACAAATCAGGCGGATGGGTACCGGATTTATCGTTATGATAATGGAAAGTGGTCTTATCTGAAGGCTGTTAAGAAAGCTACGACTCTTTCTACGACAGACAAGACTATAAAAGCAGGAAAAACATATCAGTACAGAGTTCTTGCTTATGTGAAAGTAAATGGAAAGAATGTGTACAGTGAAAAAAGTGATGCCAGAAAGATAACTGTGAAAGCTCCTACTGTAAAGGGAAATTATAGCTATGGAAGTGTGTATGGACCTTATCTGAATACTACTCAGCTGGCGCAGGTAAGAAGTGTTGTACAGAGTTTCAAGCTTAATTATATCAGAAGTGGTATGTCTGATTATGATAAGGTATTGACTGCGTTTAACTATCTTCGAAGCAACTGCAGTTATGCGTACAGAGGATGGCAGTACAATTATGCAAATACTGCCTGGGGTGCGCTGGTGTATGGAGAGGCGCAGTGTTCCGGATATGCCAGAGCTATGAAGGCACTTTGTGATGCGATTGGTGTGGATTGCCGTTACGTCCATGCAAATGCAAAAGCGAGTAATCCGAGTCATCAGTGGAACCAGGTGAGAGTTGGTGGTAAGTGGTATATTCTGGATGCGCAGTCCGGAGGTTTTCTGCTTGGAACAAATACCTGGAGAAAACAGGCAGGCATGTCCTGGGATACAAAAGGGCTGCCGACTTGCAGCAAGACGGACTATAAGAAGTAAAATAACTGTGAAAGAATGAAATAAAAAGCAAATAACAGAATAAGAATGAAAAAATAAATGGAACCTTCCCGAATCAAAGTTTGGATGATATAGGAGGGTTCCGTTTTTTGTGGTGAGGGATTTTGGGCTAGATACAAAATGCCGCATACACAGGCACAATCTGATAATATTCTTTTTGCCTGAAGTCTTCTGTTGAGAGAAGATACATCTGCTCAATTTCTGGAAGATCAGGTGCTGCATGGAGACGCATAAGATTTCTGCACTTCTGGTGCGGAGCAGATTGAAAAAGTAGTGTCCAATATAAGCCTCTGGGAAGAGATTGGATTTGATGAGAAACGATTCACGGTTGATAAAATGATTACATTATTAAAAGTGCTTCCTGGGTCAATACAGATACAGTGGAAGTTCTAATGTCAAAGATGTAAAAATAGAAATACAGTACTATTCAATAGATAGTTTTGCAAGTCATAAGGATATAAATATGCCTGCATTTTGAGAGATAAACGGTTGAGCGGATATGGCTGATTCGATAATAAACTCTCTCAATTTTGGGACAGGAAACAGTTCTGCAAAGGAATAGACGGACATAAGCTGTAGAGATACGGTACGCGTTGCATGTACAGGAATCGAGGGCAGAAACATGACGTATTTGTGGAGCGGCATGATTATGATCGGAATTATTTATGGAGCATTGACAGGAAATTTTAAGGCGGTAACGGAAGCCACGGTGTCCTCGGGAAAGGATGCGGTGACTTTGTGTATTTCTATGGCAGGAATTGTGGCCATGTGGTCGGGGGTGATGAAGATTGCGGAGAACGCCGGAATGGTAGAGAAGCTTTCAGGGAAAATGCGTCCGGTTATGAGATATCTTTTTCCGGATCTGGACCCGGAGTCAAAAGCCTGTAAATATATTTCTCTGAATTTTCTGTCCAATATTCTGGGGCTTGGATGGGCGGCAACTCCTGCAGGACTGAAAGCTATGGAGAGCCTTGCAGAACTGGAACACAGACCAGGGACTGCAAGCAGAGCAATGTGCACATTTCTGATCATCAATATTTCTTCTTTGCAATTGATTCCTGTAAATATGATTGCATATCGCGCTCAATATGGCAGTGCAGATCCGGCGGCAGTAGTTGGACCGGGAATTGTGGCTACTGCGGTGAGTACTGCTGTGGCGGTAATTTTCTGCAGGATCATGAACCGGAAGGGGAGAGCAATATGAAGATTCTTTCATTTCTGTCGGACATGATCATACCAATATTTCTGTTCTATATTATTGGATGGGGACTGTTGGCGCGGAGAGATGTTTATAATGATTTTCTGGATGGCTCAAAAGAGGGGCTGAAAACAGCCGCGGGTATATGTCCGGCCTTGATAGGACTGATGACTGGGGTAGGAATTTTGAGAGGATCAGGATTCCTGAATTTTGCTGGAGAGCAGTTGGGAAAATTAACTTCTGGGATTGGGATTCCGTCGGAAATTCTGCCGCTGACAGTTGTGCGTATGTTTTCTTCCAGTGCGGCGACAGGGCTATTGCTGGATATTTTTAAACAATATGGGACAGATTCACGAGCTGGATTTATGGGAGCGGTAATCTTGAGTTCAACGGAGAGTTTATTCTACTGTATGAGTGTGTATTTTGCTGCGGCAAAAGTAGAAAAGACACGGTACACGCTGCCAGGAGCGCTCCTGGCTACGCTTGCCGGAACAATTACGGCGATTTTATTAACTGGGATTTGTATTTAATCGAATCAAATAAGTTCCCTGTTTCAATTGCAAAAAGCAATAAGCAGTGGGGGACTTATTTGTATGAGGAGTACAAGTTCCTTTTGATAAACTGCAGAGCAGATATTCGATGTAGAGCTGCGTAGTGAAGCGGATGATTTTATCCACTTGCTCCAAATAAACTAAGAGGAAGTTGGTTAACTATGAAAATTAATAGGAAGTAGGAATGAAACAAAATCCGCCGAACCGATCAGATGGATTTTTTATGATATGATCGGTTCAGCGGATTTTTTGATTTCTATGCTTCTGTAAGAGGTTTGTTTTTCTCCAGCATTTCGCGGATTACGTTCTGGGTATATTCTCCGATATGTTTTTTATCTTCTTTACTCAGTTCATCTGGATAGATTGGTTTGCCGTATTCTACTACGACTTTGGCAGGTTTCATTTTCGGGAAATGGGCTTCGAAGATGTCTGCAGAATTGTTGATAGCGATCGGGATGATCGGGCATTTAGCCTTGGTTGCGATCTTGAAGCTTCCCTCATGGAATGGAAGCATGTCCAGTTCGTTTTCGTTTCTGTTTCTGGTTCCCTCAGGGAAGATGCAGATGGAGATGCCGGACTTTACCTTATCTATTGCTGTGAGGATGGTTTTCAGACCTTGTTTGATGTCTTTTCTGTCAAGGAAGAGACAGTGAAGGTAGCGCATCCAGGTGGACAACAGCGGAATTTTCTCCATTTCTTTTTTTGCAACATAGCCGGTACGAATCGGACAGCGGGAGTAAGTAAGAAGAATGTCAAAGTAACTTCTGTGGTTGCCGATATAGAGTACTGGCGTATCTTTTGGCACATTTTCTTCACCGATCACAGTGACTTTGGCACCGGTGATCCAGAGGATAAAGCGAAATACTGCCTGGATGATGCGGAGGGAGCTGATATCCTTTTTCATAGGAGAGAATTTACCGATGATCCATTCTACCAGAAGGATGGGAATGGAGAGAATCAGGTATCCGATCACCACGATACAGACGAGAATAAATCGTATCATTATTCATTTCCTTTCCGGGCATGTATGAAAATGCCCATGTCATATTAAAATTTTTTAGATTACTGAGAACGGAGTAAACAGTAATGTCAGTAGCTGTTCTTTTTATTATACGGAATTGTGGAATAACCTGCAAGAAAGAATATGTGGAATTTTGGCAACGCTGCTGAGAAAGGAGTGGACAGTAACATTGGGGAATGATATAGAGAATCCAGTAAACAGTAATGTAATAATAAAAATCCCGCCAGCATAAAATAGCTAGTAAAGAATGAGCAGGGGTGCATTATGGTCAAAAAGGCCGGAGGATTGTTCCGGGTGTTTCTGATGGTGTTGGTTGCGACATTGGCAGTTTCACTGGCAGGATGTCAGTTCATTAAGATTGAAGAAGGAGAACGAACACCTCTGGAATATACGATTGTGAAGCAGGAAGAAATCCCGGCAGAGGCGGCGGAATTGATGGAACAGAAGAAGGAGAATGCTTTTCAGATGACATACCAGGTGGGTGGAGTGCGGTATCTGATGAAGGGATATGGACAGCAGCTTACAGGAGGTTACAGCATTCAGGTTGAGGAGGTTTCAGAATCTGAGAATGCGGTGTTCTGTAAAACCAGATTGATAGGACCGTCAGAGGATCAGGCAGGAAGCGAACCTTCTTATCCTTGTATTGTTTTGAAAATAACAGACACAAGTAAGCCTGTGCAGTTCATGGGATAGATGGGTATATGGGAAGCTGTGGTGACCGACTACAATACAGAAATTTAACCGAAACTGCGAAGCGGTTATTCGGCTATGAGCAGGAGGAGAAGCGGATGATTTTATCTGCCTGGCATGCGAGAGTGATTAAGAAATTAACTTGTTGGTACACTGGCAAATATATAACAGGAAAGGATAGAGGTATGTTGGAATTAAAAAAAGAAAGCATTCAGATGCTGCGGATCAAAAACAAGGCGGCAAGTCAGGTGACTTTTGATGAGGATTATAATGTGCCGGATGTGAAACCGGATATTGGACGAATGGTTCAGAGTAAGGCAGATGTGTCCATGGATGAAGTACGCCTGAGCGAAGGAAGAGCTTTGCTTAAGGGAACATTGAATGTAGATCTGCTTTATGTGGGAGAAAAAGAAGGCAGGATTTACAGTCTTTCTGCGAAACTTCCTCTGGATGAGATCATTAATCTGGAAGGAATCGAGGGGGGAGATAAGCTGTGTCTGAACTGGGAGATTGAGGATCTTAGTGTTCATGTAATTCACTCCAGAAAATTGAATATTAAGGCAATCGTAACGTTCTATGCAGTGGTAGATGAACAGGCAAAGATTGAGCTTCCGGTTTCTTTGGATGATCCGACAGTTTCTGTGAAGAAAAAGGATATCCGGCTTATGAGTCTGTGTGTACATAAAAAAGATACTCTGCGTATTAAGGATGACATTACTCTTGCATCAAATAGACCAAATGTGGAGAACCTTTTATGGTACACTATTGAACCTCGCAATCTGGACCTGCGCCCTGAGGAAAACAAGCTTCGGGTAAAAGGAGAGCTGGCAGTTTTTATCTTATATACAGGTGCGGAAGAGGATGCACTGCCGCAGTGGCTGGAATATACGATGCCTTTTAACAGTGAAGTGGAGTGTAATGGATGTTCAGAGGAATTGATCCCGCATATTGAAGTGGCGTTGATCCATCAGGGAGTGGAAGTGAAACCTGATCCGGACGGGGAAGAGCGGATTCTTCAGGTAGATGCGGTGTTGGAACTGAATATGAAGATGTACAGGGAAGAGGATCATGAACTGATTCTTGATGCCTATAGTCCTCTTAAGGAATGTGTACTGCATGGCAGAAAGGAAGTTCTGGAGAGTCTTTTGGTGCGGAATTTCTCCAAGTGTCGCCTGACAGACCGGATTGAAGTGAAAGAGAACCAGGGAAAAGTTCTGCAGCTTTGCCATAGTAGCGGAAAGGTGAAAGTGGATAAAACCAGGGTTACGGAGAAAGGGATCGTGGCAGAGGGAATTGTGGCGCTTAAGATCTTATATATTATTGGAAATGATGAGATGCCATTTTACTCGATGGATGCCATGCTGCCGTTTACTCATTTGATTGAAGCAAAAGATATTGGTCAGGATTGTACGTATTTCCTGCAGGCAGAGTTAGAACAGCTTTCTACTGCAATGGCGGATGGGGCTGAGATTGAGGTAAAAGCGGCTGTGGGTTTAAATGTTCTGGTATTCCGTCAGTGGGAGGAGCAGGTCATTGAGTCTGTAGAAGAGCAGCCGCTGGATCGGAAGAAAATTGAAAACATGCCGGGAATTACCGTTTATATTGTAAAAACAGGAGATTCGCTGTGGGATATTGCAAGGAAATTTTACACGACAGTAGATGAAATCTGCAGTGTAAATAGTTTGACGGAAAAAGAAGTAAAACCAGGGCAACCGCTGATTCTGGTAAAGCAGGTGCCAGTATAATATATTGAAAAAAATTTCCACATAAAAAGATAGCTCACATATTGAAAACAGGTAAAAAATGTTTTAAAATATGTACAAAGTGAATTATTGTATACAAAGTACAAGAGATAAGCGGAGGAATTTATGCGGTTACGTGCATTAGCAAAGATAAATTTGGGGCTGGATATTTTAAGGAAGAGAGAGGATGGTTATCACGAAGTTCGGATGATCATGCAGACGATTCAGATGTATGATGTTCTGGAGATTAGAAGGGTGAAGAAACCGGGGATTTCCTTATCTGTGAATTATCCGTATATTCCAAATGATGAACGAAATCTGGTATATAAAGCGGCGAAGCTTCTGATGGATGAATTTCAGGTAAAGAGTGGTGTAGATATCCGTCTGGAGAAATTTATTCCGGTTGCAGCAGGTATGGCGGGCGGCAGTTCAGATGCAGCAGCAGCGCTGGTTGGGATCAATCGTCTGTTTAAACTGGGACTTAGTGAGAAGGATTTGATGGATCGGGCGGTGAATATTGGTGCGGATGTTCCGTATTGTGTGATGAGAGGAACTGCACTGGCAGAGGGAATCGGTGAGAAGCTGACCAGAATTACACCGGTGCCTGATTGTTTTGTACTGATCGGAAAACCGGGAATTAATGTGTCTACTAAGGCAGCTTATGAGAGTCTGCAGCTGGATAAGATCACTACTCATCCAGATATTGACGGAATGATCAAAGATATTGAATGTGGAAATCTTCTGGCAATGACCGAGAAGATGGGAAATGTTTTTGAACCAGGAATTATCGGGAAGTATCCTGTGATCGGAGAGATTAAAGAGCTGATGGAAGCGCATGGTGCGCTGAAAGCAATGATGAGCGGAAGCGGTCCGACTGTGTTTGGAATCTTTGATGACAGGAAGAAGATGGAGGCAGCGGCAGCAGCTCTCAGAGAGAGCAGACTGGCGAAGACGGTTTTTGCAACAGAAGTAACGAAAGCAGGAGGACGTACAAATGACAAGTGAGTTTTCAGTAAATATGAATGAATATCTTCCATTAAGAGATGTAGTTTTTAATACACTGCGTCAGGCGATCTTGAAGGGAGAACTGAAACCAGGTGAGAGACTGATGGAGATTGCGCTGGCAGAGAGACTTGGTGTGAGCAGAACTCCGATCAGAGAGGCAATGCGTAAGCTGGAGCAGGAGGGGCTGGTTGTAATGATACCGCGCCGAGGAGCTCAGGTTGCGAATATCACAGAAAAGGATTTAAATGATGTTCTTGAGGTTCGTATTGCACTTGAGAATGTTGCCATTGAGAAAGCCTGCGCACGTATGACTGAGGAAGAGATGAGTAAATTATGGCTTGCTGCAAAGGAGTTTGAACATACCATGGCAGAGGGGAATCTTGTAAAGCTTGCTGAGGCAGATGTGGCTTTCCATGAGGTTATTTACCAGGCTTCCGATAACAAGAGACTGATCCAGGTGCTGAACAATATGAGAGAGCAGATCTATCGTTATCGTGTGGAATATCTCAAAGAAGGTGAGACAAGGGATCTTCTTGTAAAGGAGCATGAAGAGCTGACCAAGGCAATCAAAGAGCGTAATGTGGAGAAAGCAAAGCAGCTTTCTTTCCAGCATATCGAGAATCAGAGAATGGCTATCATGCGTTCTATTGAAGCTGAGAATGCAGAACGTGAGCGTGCAGAGAGGGAGAAATCCAGAGGCCACAGATAAGTACCCGGGAAAGCAGACGGAATCTGTGGGGGCAGAACAGTTACGAATAATATTTGAATATCTGGAAATTATAAAGAGAGGCGAGGAGCCTCTCTTTTTTTGACTAAAGCAATACACTGTAGGCGAAGGATTCTTTTGGATAAATCAAGTAAGTCCCCTGTTTTAGTTGCGAGGTTGTAAACGAATGGTGGGAATTTGCGAAGAATAATGATCAGAGGATGGGAGCATGAAAGGAGTGGAAATGTGAAAGAACAGAGAGAATTAAAAGAGCAGACAAGGATTTCTGCAAATTTACGTGAAAATGAGAAGTACCTGCGCACCAGACTGGAGAACTGCAGTGATATTCTGATCCGTCCTATGAGGCTTGGTGAAAATCATAAGGTGGACTGTCTCATGGTTTATATAGAAGTTGCAGTTTCAAATATGATGCTGGATGATTCTGCAATTGGCAAAATGATCAATCATTTCTGGGAAATTTCTCCGGATCAGATTCAGGATTTTGTCCAAAATAACAGTCTTGGAATTGCAGATGTGAAGAAACTGGCAGATCTTGATGAAGCGGTGGAGGCTATGCTTACTGGGGATGCAGTTTTCTTTATCGATGGTTATGACAAGGCAATGAAGATCTCCAGCAAGGGGTATCCGTCAATGGGCGTGATGGAGGCAGAGTCGGAAAAAGTTCTCCGGGGTTCTAGAGAGGGATTCTCGGACAGTGTGAAGAGCAACAGTGCACTGGTGAGAAAGAGACTTCGGGATACCAGACTGAAAGTGGAAGAATATAAAATCGGTGTCCGCTCACATACTCTGACACAGGTGTTATATATGGATGATCTGGTACATGAAGAACTTCTGGAGAAAGTGAAAGAACGGCTGGAGGAATTTGAAATTGATGGAATCCTGGACAGCGGAATGCTGGAACAATTGACGGAAGATGTGTGGTATTCTCCTTTTCCACAGTATCAGACGACGGAACGTCCGGACCGGGCAGTACAGGAGATTCTGAATGGTAAAGTTGTAATCTTGTGTGATAATTCACCGGAAGCACTGATCCTGCCGGGAAATTTCAATAGTTTTATGGAGAGCAGTGAAGACTGGTATCACAGATTTGAGATGGCATCTTTCTTACGGATGCTACGGTATCTGGCGATAATCATGGCGACTGTTCTGCCTGGACTTTATCTGGCAGTGATACGTTTTCATACACAGATTCTGCCGGGGACGTTGATCCTGTCTTTTGCAGAGTCAAGAGAAGGAGTACCTTTTTCCAGTGTGGTGGAGCTGATCTTTCTTGAACTGGCTTTTGAATTGATCCGGGAGGCAGGAGTAAGAGTGCCGGGGTCACTTGGAAATGCCATTGGAATTGTAGGCGGTCTGGTGATCGGACAGGCAGCAGTGGAAGCGAATCTGGTAAGCCCCATCGTGGTAATGATTGTAGCACTGACTGCTTTGGGTTCTATGACCGTTCCGAATGAGGAATTTGCGGCAGCGTTTCGACTGGTGAAATATGTATTTCTAATTCTTGGAGGTTATCTGGGAATTTATGGAATAGTGCTGGGTGTGTATCTGGTTGTGGGACATCTGGCAGGACTGGTAAGCTTCGGAGTTCCGTATCTGGTGCCTTTTATAAAGAAGGAACGGGAATCCGGAAGAGAAGAAGGGATTTGGAGAGTTCCTCTGCGCATGAGGAAATTGCGGCCACTCTATGCCAGAGAAGAGCAGAAAATTCGATTAACGAGAAAGGGGTCCGGCTCATGAAATTTGCGGAAAATAACAGGATTTCACACAGGCAGCTTTACAGACAGATGATCCTGGCATTTCTGGCACCATTTATGCTTTGCATTTTTGGCAGAGGAGGGATCAATGGGATCAGTGCTGTGGCAGGAATCCTTTTGGCGTTAGTTCTTCTGGGATTTTATGTAATTCTGCTGATCCGTCTGACACCCTCATTTGAAGACTTGGTAAAATCTGCAGGTGGTTTTGTAGGACGGATCATTGGTCTCTTTTTTCTGATTTATATATTGCTGGCAGGAGGATATCTGCTGGCTCTTTTGCGGCGTCTGATACCTGCAAGCCTGATTACAGGGATATCCGGCAGATGGATTGCATTCTGGGCAATTTTGGTATGTTCTGTGGGAAGCAGCAGGGGAATGCAGAGAAGAGGGAGGATGGCAGAAGTGTCCGGAGGTTTGCTGCTTGGAGGAATTTTCATTATGATGGGGCTTTGTGTGCCGCAGGCAAGAGCAGAATATTTCACGGAAGTGATACAATGGGGGGAACTTACGGCGGAGAATGTCTGGCGTTCTTTTTACGGAGTGCTGTGTGCATTCTCAGCAATTGGGTTACTGCCTTTTCTGCTGGGAGATGTGGAGAAATACGGGAGTGCCGGCAAGACTGCGGCCGGTGGGATTTTGACACTTGGCGGTCTTCTTGTGGGGATGGAGTTGTTGCTTCCGGCAGTGCTTGGATATGACAGAGTGAAATCTGAAAGTTATCCGGTTCTGCCGTTGCTGGATGGCGCGGATCTTCCAGGAAATGTGCTGGCGAGATTTGATGTGATATGGATGGGATTTCTTCTGTACAGTCTGCTCTTTGCAATCGGAAGTTTGCTACATTACGGAGAGCAGATTATTCGAAAATCCCATCTTGGAACCGGGCGTCTGTGGGTTCCTGCAATGGTTTTTCTGATTTCGCTTCTGGAAGAAAATGGGAAAGGAGCTCTGGATTATTTTGGATGGTGTCTGGGATATATTTTTGTGCCTGGAATATTAATCTGTCAAATTTATATGCTTCTCCTGGGAAAAAGAGGTCGCAGAAAAAAGATACCTGCAGCAGTGACGGGAATCCTGGTGTTTTGCCTGTTTCTTGGGGGATGTGGTGTTGCTGTAGAACCGGAAAAACGGGCCTATCCTATGGCACTTGGTGTAGATGCTTCATCGGAAGGACTTCTTCTTGTTTATGGAATGCCGGATATGTCTGAGAGTACAGGGCAGGAAAAGGAAGAAGAGGATGGTGGTGCAAGAGTGCTGCAGATCAGTGGAGGGGATTTCGTTCAGATTGAACAGGCATATGACCGGTCACAGGAGAAACTGTTGGATATGGGACATCTGCAGGTACTGGTTCTTGGAAGAACATTAGTGGAAGATGGACGCTGGAGGCTAGTGCTTGAATATCTGAAACAGGAGAATCTGGTGGGCGAGGATCTTTATGTGTTTGAGGCAGAGAACGCGGCAGAAATTTTGAAGTGGAACGGAGAGGAGAATTCTTCGGCAGGGGAGTATATTACTGGAATGATGGAAAACAGGATGTCCGGGGAAAAGAGAGCTGCGGTGACACTCAGAGAACTTTTTTATGAGAAATACAAAGAGGACAGACTTCTGAAGCTGCCGTTTGTCAGGGTTGATAATGGAAGCCTGGAAATTGATGTATAAATTTCCAAAATGCAGGCGATACTTTGAATAAGAAATAGAAATAAACATGCTCTGGTTTAGGAGGAATGTAAAAATGAGTGCTGAGAAGAAGTTTCTAAGAAAGAAGAAACTGTTCGAAAAAATAACAGGAATATTTAAAGTAAAGCTGGCAATTAAAAGATATCCCAAACAATATATCAAAAAAGTAACAGCAGCTTTAACAGCAGGGATTCTGGGAGTGGTCCTGGCGGGAACAATGCCGGAGCAGATAGAAAAAATCGCAGAAAATCGACAGGAACAGACAGCAATCACTGCCTGGTGGGGAACGTTGTATCCGAAATTCTGTTTCTCTCAGTTTCCAGAAGATCATAAAGACAGGAAAGAAGATGTAAAGATTTCCTTCTGGCTTGCACAGGCTCTCGATTGGTGATAGAATAGTGAAACAATCAAAAAGAGATGGAGAGAAATCAATGAAAATAGATAGAGAGGCACCGATTGGAGTTTTTGATTCCGGTGTGGGAGGGCTGACGGTTGCGCGTGAGATCATGCGTAATCTTCCTTCAGAGAAAATCGTATATTTTGGTGATACGGCGAGAGTGCCTTATGGAAGTAAATCAAAGGAGACGATCATTCGGTACTCACGTCAGATCATCCGTTTTCTGCAGGAGCAGCAGGTGAAAGCAATTGTGATCGCCTGTAATACGGCCAGTGCTTTTGCCCTGGATGCAGTAAGGGATGAATTTGACATTCCGATCATTGGCGTGATCGAGCCGGGAGCGAAAGTTGCGGCAGCACAGACCAGAAACAAACGTGTGGGAGTTATTGGTACTGTGGGAACAGTAGGAACCGGGATTCATGCGGAATATCTTAAGCAGCTGGATCCGGAGATCACTGTGTTTGGAAAAGCCTGCCCCCTTTTTGTACCGCTGGTGGAGGAAGGATGGCTCCATGATCCTGTGACGGATGAAGTGGCGGCCAGATATCTGAAAGAGCTGCAGGATAAGGATGTGGATACACTGATTCTTGGATGTACTCATTATCCGCTGCTTCGTTCTACGATCAGAAAGATTATGAGTGATAATGTGTGTCTGGTGAATCCGGCATATGAGACAGCATTGGAGCTTGGCAGACTGCTGGAGGAGAAAGGTCTTTCCAGTACAGGTATGGAGCAGAAGGAATTTCCGTATAGATTCTTTGTCAGTGACTTGGCAGATGAATTTAAGGCATTTGCAAATTCGATTCTGCCGTATGATGTAGAGATGACGCAGAAGATTGATATTGAGAAGTATTAATGTGATGCGACTCGGAAGATGATCAGCGGAAAGATATTACATAGAAACAGAAGATATAGGGTTACTGGGCATAAAGTGAACAGTAACGATTCAGTAAGAATATTGGGAGTAAGAGAGAATGGATAAAGAAGTACTGATCCACGTAAGTGGACTTCAGACAATAGATGCAGAAGGCGAGCAGGAGCCAATTGAGATTGTTGTGCCGGGAGAGTATTATTTCCGAAATGGAAGTCATTATCTTCGTTATGAGGAGATTATGGAGGACTTCGCAGAGCCGACGATCAATTACATAAAAATTTCCCCGAAAGGAATGGAAGTGCGCAAGAAAGGCGTAGTCAATGTGCATATGGTTTTTGAGCAGGGTAAGAAGAATATGACTTACTATACCACTCCGTATGGAACGATTGAGATGGGAATTGCTGCAACGAACCTGAATCTGGAAGAGGGTGACAGCAGTCTTAATATGAAAGTAGACTATGCACTGGATATGAATCAGGAGCATGTGGCAGACTGTTATCTTGCAATCAAGGCACAGCCGAAGGACTGTAAGGATTTTACAATTTAACCGAAGAAACTGCAGAGCAGTTGTTTGGTCATATTTTATCCGCTTGACTCAAATCAGGCAGTGAAGAGGATAATTCAATCTGTATAATTTAAATCATAAAAGCCCGCATATCTATGATACAAAAATGATCATAAATCTGCGGGCTTATATTTTACGGTTAACTGCAATTATTTGGCAGCTTTATCTTTCTTAAATCTTGCGAAGAATCCTTTCTTCTTAGGAGCCGGTGCTTCCAGTGAACCACGGATTCCCTTTACTCCTACGATGTAAAGACCGCTTACTTCAGCTTTGATCTCTTTCTTAATAGGGATCAGGTCGAAGACTTTCTCGTCTGCGATCATGATTGCGATCCTTGGCCCAACTTTTGCTTTAACGATCGGAAGTTTGGAACGGCGCATAAGCTTAGGTGTCTGATCAATTACCATCTGAGGAAGTCCGGAATCTTTCAACGGCATCCTTTTTTTATCGATAACCAGCATGGAAACGGTTTGTTTTGTTGCTTCAATCTGAGCCTGCTGTTCTTCCTGTTTCTTCTGGGCTTTTTTGCCGAAGAAATATAAACCGATCAGTGCAGCGATCAGGATAACAAGAATGACCAGAAGGACTATTGTTACTGTACTCATTTGCATCCTCCTAATGTATGTGTTTTCACAGGGACTGTTACGGATAGACAATCCTTTGCATAACGTTTATTCTATCATTAAATAAGACAAAAGGCAATTATTAAAAAACAATTAATGGGAGGAAACCGGTAGAAATTTAGTTTATTACAGGTTATAATCATGGTAAAAACATTTTTACAGGATGGAATGACTTAGTGTGGTTATAATATTGATAGTACATCGAAAATTAAGTATCTGCTATATTGACGCAGGATGATTTTCTCATATGCAAGGCGGAGGAATGAGGCGTAGCGGTGGCTACGGCGATTGACGACAACGCGGCAGATGAAAAATCAGACAAGTCAATATGGCGGTTACTTAATTTTCGATGTACTAGGACAGTAACATTATTTGGATGATAAAGAGGAGAAAAGTATGAGTGAATTGAAGCCTGACTCTGAGAATACAGAGGAGAGACTTTCAGATATTCCAGAAGAGGAAAAAACAGAGACACAGACAAGCACTGCAGAGAATACAGATGCAGCAGAGGAAACGGATACAACAGGGGAAACAGATATAGCAGCGCCGGCAGAGATGCAAATGGAAGCAGCCGCAGTAGAAAATGAACAGGAAGCAGAGGCGGATGTATCAGAAGAATCTGAGCAGAAGTCTGAGTCAGAAACGTCAAAAACAGAGACAAGGTCTGCACAGGTGGAAGAGGAAGAGCCTCCGGCTGCAAGTGAGGATGAAGATTTTTTTTACGATGATAATGACGCATATGAAGCCCGAAGAGCTGCGAGACAGGAACGCAGGAACAAGAGCCGCCGCAGAAAGAAGAGAATTCGGATTGCGGGTGGAGTGATCGTTGCGGCAGCAGCGGCGATTGGAATCGGTGTTGGATTTTATGGAGAAGAATTGCAGACTTTTTTCAGGGAGCAGCAGACGAAGATTACGGAAATGGCGAAGTCCATTGGTACAAAGAAGGAAGAACCTGCACAGACTGCATCCACGGAGACAGATTCTGAGACAGAAGTGGAGAACACAGTAACTCCGGAACCTGAAACAGATGCAGATGGATTAAGCAAAGAGGATAAGGCTCTTTACAGACGTGCCAAACATGCGGCGAATCAGTATGATTATGATAAAGCGATAGAGATGCTTCAGGCCAGCGACACATATCAGACAAGTGAGAAATTCCAGCATGCAGTTAAAGTTTATCAGAAGAAGAAGGACTCCTGTGTTTCCTGGCCGCTTGATCAGGTGACACATGTTTTTTACCATACACTGATCAAAGACACCAGCAAGGCATTTGACGGAGATTATAAATCCGGGGATTACGACCAGGTAATGACAACGATTGATGAATTTAATCAGATCACACAGAGTATGTATGATAAAGGGTATGTTATGGTCAGCATCTATGATATGGCGACTGCAGATGAGAATGGCAATATGAATGCCGGCGAGATTCTGCTCCCTCCGGGTAAAGTGCCGTTTGTACTTTCTCAGGATGATGTATGTTATTATCATTACATGGACGGAGACGGATTTGCGACGAAGCTTATCGTGGATGATGAGGGTAAAGTGCGCAATGAATATGTAGAAGATGATGGAAGCATTTCTGTAGGTGATTATGATATGGTTCCATTAATCGACCGTTTTGTAGAAGAACATCCTGATTTCTCATATAGAGGTGCGAAGGGAATCGTGGCACTTACAGGGTATAATGGAATCCTTGGTTATCGTACAGATAGCAGTTATGAGACCAGACCGGATGACCTGGATGCTGATAAGGTGAAGTGGCTGGATGAACATCCGGACTTTGACCTGAATACAGAGAGAGAAGGTGCAATGAAAGTTGCACAGGTAATGAAGGATGAAGGATGGCTGTTTGCAAGTCATACCTGGGGACACCAGAATGTAAGCCAGATCAGTCTGGAGAAATTGCAGGCAGATACTCAGCGATTTAAAGAGAATGTAGACCCGTTGATTGGTGGAACAGATATTATTATCTTTGCATTTGGTGCAGATCTTACAAGTGTAGAGGATTATTCAGGGGAGAAATTTGAATATCTTAAGAGTCAGGGATATAACTATTATTGTAATGTGGATTCCAGTCAGTATTTTGTGCAGATCCGCAGTAATTATTTCCGCCAGGGAAGAAGGAATCTGGACGGATACAGAATGTATTATAATCCTGAACTTCTGTCAGATCTGTTTGATGCGCAGGAAGTTTTTGATTCTTCCAGACCAGTGCCGGTTCCGACCATGGGGTGAGTATTGATATAGAAACGAAAGGGGAAAACATGAGAAAAAGGAAAGCAGGTGTAGTGGCAGCGATTTTGTCTGCATCATTAGCATTAAGCGGATGTGGATTACTTCCTTTTCAACAGGATGTTCCGTTTCAGAAATCTGAGTCTAAGGATACAGAGACGAAGAATACGGAGAAAACAGAGCAGCAGCCAGATGAAGAAGCGGATGCTGATACAACACAGGATACAGATACAGCAGAAGATACACAGCAGGATACAGATGAGAGTGAAGAGCGGACAGATGCTGAGGAGGATACACAGGAGGAATCTCCTCTGGAACAGGCTTCCCTTATGGCAGCGCAGTATGATTACGATGGGGCGATAGAACTGCTTAAGAGCCAGTCGGATTACGACAGTAATACAGATATGCAGAGTGCAGTTTCTGAATATGAGAATATCAGGGCAACCTGTACAGAATATCCGCTGGAACAGATCACCCATGTTTTTTTCCATACACTGATCAAAGATCCGTCGAAGGCATTTGACGGGGAGTCTGATTCCGACGGATATAATCAGTATATGACAACGATTGATGAATTTAACAAGATCATACAGAGTATGTATGATAAGGGCTATGTAATGGTCAGCCCTCACGATATGGCGATTGTAAATGAGGATGGAACAATGTCCAGAGGCAGCATTATGCTTCCGCCGGGTAAGATCCCGTTTGTACTTTCTCAGGACGATGTGAGTTATTATCACTATATGGATGGAGATGGATTTGCTTCGAAGCTTGTTGTGGACGAGAATGGTGAAGTGAAGAATGAATATATCGAGGATGACGGAAGCGTTTCGACCGGGGACTATGATATGGTTCCGCTGATCGATACTTTTGTAAAAGAACATCCAGATTTCTCTTACCATGGAAGAAAAGGAATTCTGGCGATGACCGGATATAACGGTGTGCTGGGATATCGTACAGATGGTGCGTATAAGACAGGCGAGAACCTTCAGGATGACCAGAAGAAATTCCTGGAAGAACATCCGGATTTTGACTTTGATCAGGAAGTGAAGGAAGCAACTGCTGTAGCAGATGCCATGAAAGCAGAAGGATGGGAATTTGCAAGTCATACCTGGGGACATAAGAATGTTGCAGAGAGATCGCTTGAGGATCTGCAGACAGATGATGCAGAATGGCAGAGCTATGTAGCTCCGATTTTAGGAAAGACGGATATGATCATCTTTGCATTTGGCGCAGACATCGGAAGCTGGGAAGGCTATACTGCGGATAATGCGAAATATGAATTTTATAAGAGTCAGGGATATCGTTACTACTGTAATGTAGATTCCAGTCAGTACTTTGTACAGATCACAGACGATTATTTCCGCCAGGGAAGAAGAAATCTGGATGGATACAGAATGTACTATAATCCGGAAATGCTCAGTGATCTTTTTGATGTATCAGAAGTATGGGATTCCTCAAGACCTACTCCGGTACCGGAAATGTAGAAGGGAGTATCATTATGAAGAAAAGAATATATCTTGCTATGCTTGCGGCGTGTTTTGCGCTGACAGCATCTGCATGTGGTGACAGCAGCGCAGTTATTACAGATAACACAAAGACAGAAACGAGTTCAGTGGATGATAAGAAGGCAGAAGTGGGGACAAACCGTCTTGTATCTGTTGAGAATGTAGATAAGTATATTACAATTGGAGAGTATAAGGGACTGACGCTGGACAATACCGTAGATGCGATCACAGACGATGATGTACAGGCACAGATTAATGAGGATCTGCAGGATAAGGCAGAACCTGTATCTGATGGAGCTCAGGAGGGAGATCTGGTAACTGTAAATTATGTAGGGACAAAAGATGGTCAGACTTTTGATGGCGGCACAGCAAACAATTATGATTTTATAGTTGGTGATGGCCAGATGTTCGAGGATTTCGAGAACGGTGTGATCGGAATGAAGAAAGGCGATACAAAGGAAATAGAGATTGATTTTCCATCAGACTATGGGGATGACACACTAGCAGGCCAGAAAGTCGTTTATAAAGTTACCGTGCAGAATGTTCGCCGTGCAGGAGAACTCAATGATGAGTGGGTGGAAAAAAATACAGACTATACTACAGTAGATGAATACTGGGATGGTGTGCGTAGTCAGCTGGAAGATGATGCAAAGAAGTCCGCAGAAGAAGTCCTTAAGAATACAGCATGGACAACAGTTCTCGAGAATTCTGAAGTGAAAGAGTATCCACAGGAGGATCTGGATACTCAGATTACAGAGTTTAAGAACAGTATGGAACAGCTTTATGCAGAACCTGCTGATATGACTTTGGAGGAGTTTATTGACAGTCAGGGAATCTCCAAGGATGATTTTGACGAGCAGTGTCAGCAGTATGCAGAGGGAAAAGTAAAGCAGAATCTGATCGTACAGGGAATTATGGATGCAGAGGGCTTGTCACTGGATGACAAAGAGAGTCTTCAGCTGCAGAATGAGCTGGTTGAGCAGATGGGAGCCAGTGATATTGCAGAACTGGTTGACACATACGGACAGAGTTATGTGGATGAGTCCATCGGCCTTCTCAGAGTAGAGGATTTCATTGTAAAGAATGCAAGTGTCAGTGAGAAAGTTGCAAATGGTGATGTAATCGCAGATGATGCAGATGCCGCAGGGGATACTGAGCAGGACTCCACAGAGGTGGACAATGCGGATGCCGAGACGAATGATACAGACGAAGAGGTAACTGATTCTGACCAGGATACTTCAGATGTTGATAAAAATCTGGAGGATGAATTAGGCACAGAGGATATTAGCGATAACTGATGATATTCCTCGAAATGTGTTGCTGGGAGTGGAACGAACAGTAACCGGGCTACGCTGAGGCTTTTTCATCTGTGCAATCGGATTCGCAGAAAAGGTAGAATAAGGTGAATAAAAGGCATTGTATTTGTCAGATAAATGCGTTATGATTAAAGTCAGCGAAAAGATACAGACTTTTTGGTAAAATATAAAGTAACAGAAGCGGGGAAAGGAAACAATGGATAAGCGGGTTTTGCGCGAGAGGATGCGCAGAAAAAAACGCCAGATGATGATCCGCCATTATACGAAGATCGGACTTTCTGTAGTTGGACTGATTCTGGCAATTGTGTTTGTGGTGAGAGGAATTATCGTTCCGATCGCTCATCGTATAGCCGGAGGTGGCAGTAAGTCTACTGTGCAGGCTCAGGCAGAGACGGAGGAGGAAGTACAGACCAATTCCGATGCTGCGGTGAGACAGCCTTTGAAGGGTAAATCAGATACGGATAAGATTACAACCATGACAGCGGGATGGCATGAGGATGCCAATGGAAAGTGGTATCAGAATGCAGATGGTACATATTTTGCAAATGGATTTCAGGATATTGACGGTGTAACGTATTCTTTTGATGAGAATGGATATATTCAGACCGGATGGGTAACTAAGGGAGTAAAGGATTACTATTTCAATGATGATGGTTCTTATGACCCGTCGCAGGTGCGGCCGATGCTGGCATTGACATTTGATGATGGTCCTGGACAGTATACAGATGAACTTCTGGACTGCCTGGAGGAGAACAATGCTCATGCAACATTCTTCATGCTTGGTCAGAATGTAAGTGCATATCCGGATGCACCGAAGCGTATGCTGGAGATTGGATGTGAGATCGGAAGCCATTCCTGGGATCACACACAGTTGACAACAATTGACATTGATGCAGTTGCCAAGCAGTTCTCTGATACGGACGATGCTCTGATGCAGGCATGTGGACAGACATCAAGTGTAGCACGTGCACCGTATGGTGATGG
Source organism: Blautia sp. HCP3S3_D9 (assembly GCF_052063845.1). NCBI lineage: Bacteria > Bacillati > Bacillota > Clostridia > Lachnospirales > Lachnospiraceae > Blautia > Blautia sp. HCP3S3_D9. Next base: position 16,260 of record NZ_JBQHWS010000022.1, on the reverse strand, counting down.
AAATACAGATATTTATAATACAGTAAACAAACCGTTCTTTATGTGGTCATTGGACACAGAGGACTGGAAACTTATGGATGCAGATGGAGATTATAATGCTGTAATGAATGGAGATCTTACGGATGGATCTATCATTCTTATGCATGATATTCACGAACCATCTGTAAAGGCGGCCTTGAGATTGATTCCGGATCTTATTGCACAGGGATATAAGCTTGTAACAGTAAGTGAGATGGCAGAAGCGAAGAATGTAACACTGCAGAATGCATGCTATGTAGATTTCTGGCCTAGTACACTCAGCAATGGCGGTGTGCCTGGATATAATGGCGGAGCAGATGCTGCCACTACAGATTCAACAGATTCTTCTGACAACAGTTCTTCAGGTGATGGTTCTGATGTATCTGACGGAAGTGATGGTAGTAGTGATGACAGCAACTATAGTGACGGAAGTTCGGATGACAGTAGTTATGACGATGGAAGTTACGATGACAGTTATGATGAGTCGGATGATTACAGTGATGATTCTGTAGATTATGGAGACGGATCGGAATATTAAACTAATATGTGAATTTACAAAAGAGCAGAGAAATGCGCAAAAATGTGTTTCTTTGCTCTTTTCTGTTTTTTACAAAAATCATACAAAAAGTATGAGAAAATTGTTGAATATATACAGAATTTTAATTGACGTACAGAATAGCGGTTGGTATAATAGGGATTATAGAATGACTAAAAGTCAGTTCATATTTATTGTCAGAGATATGATTTTACAGATGGACGGAAATTTTTTCCGGGAGATAAAAACGGTAACTATTCATATCCGTGAAAAGATAGAATCTGAATGTTAAGGGAGGACTCCTGATGGGTAAGAGTATGAAATTTACGGATTTAGACCAGTATTTATTTGGACAGGGAACCAATTACGAGATATATAAGAAAATGGGTGCTCATCCAACTACATACCGGCGTAAGAAAGGTGTATATTTTGCAGTCTGGGCACCGAATGCACAGTCTGTATCTGTGATCGGTGAGTTTAACGGATGGGATGAAGAAGCCAATCCTATGAAGAAAGTAGGACCGATTGGTGTTTATGAAGTATTTGTTCCGGGAGCGAAGATAGGACAGTTATATAAATTTTTTATCTTAGGTGCACATGGAGAGAAGCTTTATAAGGCGGATCCATATGCCAATGAGGCAGAGCTGCGTCCAGGCACAGCGTCGAGGATCACTGATATCACGGATTATAAATGGAAAGATGCCACATGGATTAAGAACAGAGAGAAGTTCGATGAGAAAGTAGAGCCGATGGCAATCTATGAGGTACATCCGGGTTCCTGGATGAAGCATCCGTGGACAGAGGAGAATGAAGAGGGATTTTATAATTATCGTGAACTTGCGCATTCTCTGACTGATTATATTAAGAAAATGGGATATACGCATGTGGAACTCATGGGAATTGCAGAGCATCCGTTTGATGGTTCCTGGGGTTATCAGGTTACAGGATACTATGCACCGACATCCAGATATGGAACTCCGCAGGATTTTAAGTACATGATTGATTATTTCCATCAGAATAAGATCGGAGTTATCCTTGACTGGGTACCTGCACATTTCCCGAAAGATGCGCATGGTCTTGCTAATTTTGACGGAACTGCAGTTTATGAACATGCTGATCCGAGACAGGGGGAGCATCCGGACTGGGGAACCAAGATTTATAATTATGGTCGCCCGGAGGTTAAGAACTTCCTGATCGCAAATGCTCTGTACTGGGTTGAGGAGTGTCATGTAGATGGTCTTCGTGTAGATGCAGTTGCTTCTATGCTTTATCTTGATTATGGCAAGAAAGACGGCGAATGGGTTGCCAATAAATATGGCGGAAATAAGAACCTTGAGGCAATTGAATTCTTCAAACATCTGAATACAGTAGTTCTTGGCAGAAACCACGGAACTGTAATGATCGCTGAGGAGTCCACAGCATGGCCGATGGTTACCGGCGATGCTGAGAATGATGGGCTTGGATTTAGCCTGAAGTGGAATATGGGATGGATGAATGACTTCCTGGAATACATGAAGCTGGATCCATATTTCCGTAAATTCAACCATAATAAGATGACATTCTCTATGTCTTATGCATACAGCGAGAGATATGTACTGGTTCTTTCTCATGATGAAGTAGTTCATCTGAAATGCTCTATGCTTGAGAAGATGCCTGGAGAGTATCCGGATAAATTTAAGAACTTAAAAGCAGCATATTCCTTTATGACATGTCATCCTGGTAAGAAGCTTCTGTTTATGGGACAGGAGTTCGGACAGCTTCGTGAGTGGAGTGAAGAGAGAGAACTTGACTGGTTCCTTCTGCAGGAACAGCCTCATAAAGATCTGCAGAATTATGTTAAGGATCTTCTTACTATTTATAAGAAATACCCTGCACTCTATGCATCAGATAATGTTCCGGAAGATTTTGAGTGGATCAATGCCAATGACGGAGACAGAAGTATTTTCAGCTTTGTAAGAAAATCTCCGACAAAGAGAAATAACATCCTGTATGTGGTTAACTTTACACCAGTGGATCGTCCGGATTACAGAGTTGGGGTGCCGAAGAGGAAACAGTACAAGTTGATCATGGATGAAAATGGCCTGACAGAGCCGAAGACATTCAAGGCAGTGAAACAGGAATGCGATAACAGACCATTTTCATTTGCATATCCGCTTCCTGCTTATGGAGTAGCTATTTTTGTATATTAACCGAATGAGGTAAGTTCTTTGCTTCAATTGCGAAAAGCAAGAATATCCGCTTGACATCAGATACAATTATTGGCTGTTTATGACGTTAATCATATGCTGAATACACATAAGAAATAGATGAACAGAAGAAATTGTTATTTATTTGACAATATTATGGTTAAAGTCAAACGATACCTGAAAAATTCGTGCAAATTCAATAATTGCTTTTTAGTTATAATTGCGCTATAATTAGCGCGAAAACAAGGAATAGAGAGAATAAACGGTTACATGTTGAAAGGAGAATGAACATGAAAGTATCTAACATCAAAGATATCGAGAAGTTTTTTGACGTAGTTGACAGCTGCGAAGGAAGAGTAGAATTAGTAACAGGCGAAGGTGACAGACTGAACCTTAAATCCAAATTATCCCAGTATGTATCTCTGGCAAACATTTTCTCAGGTGGAGAGATCCCGGAACTTGAGATCGTTGCTTATGAGAAAGAAGATATTGATAAATTAATGAGCTTTATGATCAACGGTTGATCATAGAAATACAGGTGGGGACATGATTTTGGTCATGTCCCCTTCTTTGCGTGTGACGGGCTTGAAACTGTCTGAAAGCTTGTGTATAATAAAGGCGTTATGGCTACTGTTCACTGGTAACATTCCGCGAAGCGTGTTTCTGGAAACGGAATGAACAGTAATGTGCTACAGGTAAAATAATAAGTGGACGGATTGTTGAATAGTTTCAGACATTCTCTTACAGAATAATAAGACATCAGAGAAAAGTTTTCCTCTGACATTATTACGCATGATAAACATAAAAATAGAAAAGGAGAAACAAAACGATGGCAACTAAGATTGATATTATCTCAGGTTTCCTGGGAGCTGGTAAAACTACATTGATCAAGAAGCTTCTGAAAGAGGCTTATGCAGATGAGCAGGTTGTACTGATCGAGAACGAATTTGGTGAGATTGGTATTGACGGTGGATTTCTGAAAGAAGCTGGAATCGAAATCCGTGAAATGAATTCCGGATGTATCTGCTGCTCTCTGGTTGGTGATTTCGGAACTTCCCTGAAAGAAGTTGTTGATAAATATCATCCGGACAGAATCCTGATCGAGCCTTCAGGTGTTGGTAAACTGTCAGATGTTATCAAAGCAGTACAGGGTGTACAGGGTGATGTAGATATCGTACTGAACAGCTATACAACTGTAGTTGATGCTAAGAAATGCAAGATGTACATGAGAAACTTCGGTGAGTTCTTCAACAATCAGGTTGAATATGCAGGTGCGATCATTATGAGCCGTACAGATATCATTGATGAGAAGAAAGCACAGCAGGCGATGGAACTTCTCCGTGGAATCAATGCAAAAGCAGCGATCATCACAACTCCAATCGAGAAGCTTGACGGAAAGAAGATCCTTGAGGTTATGGAAAAACCGGTATCTCTGGAAGAAGAGCTGATGGCAGAGGAAGAAGTTTGCCCTGAGTGTGGACATGTACATGAACATGGCGAGCACCATCATCATGATCACGATGATGAATGTGGCTGCGGACACGACCATGACGAGCACGAACATCATCACGATCACGAAGACCATGAGCATCATCATGACCACGAGTGTGGCTGCGAGCATGACCATGAAGATCATGACCACCATCATGATCATGAAGACCAAGAGCATCATCACCATGATCACGATGATGAATGCGGCTGCGGACATGACCATGATGAACACGAACACCATGACCATGAATGTGGCTGCGGACACGATCATAATGATCATCACCATCATCATGCAGATGAAGTATTCACAAGCTGGGGCCGTGAGACAATCAAGAAGTACACAAGAGAAGGTCTTGAGAAGATGCTTGAAGCACTTTCTGCTTCTGAAGATTACGGTATTATTCTCCGTGCAAAAGGAATGCTTCCAGCAGAGGACGGAACATGGATCTACTTTGATATGGTTCCGGAAGAAACAGAGATCCGCGAGGGTGCACCGGAATATACAGGCCGCCTGTGCGTGATCGGTTCTAAGCTGAAAGAGGATAAACTTGCAGAATTATTTGGCCTCGCAGAATAATCATTGCAGATAAAATTACTTTGATGCAGAACAGATGCTGTTGCTCATTCTTTACATGACAGCAGGCAGATAACTATAGAATTCAGATAAAGGAATAAACGATTATGGATGATATCAGAGTTCCCATTTATTTAGTTACGGGATTCCTGGAGAGTGGAAAGACAACTTTCCTGGACTTTACATTACAGCAGGATTACTTTGCCATTGATGGCAAAACTCTGCTGATTCTTTGCGAAGAAGGCGAAGAAGAATATGATATGGATAAACTGAAACTTGCAAACACAGTTGTGGAAGTGATCGAGGATGAAGAAGACCTCACACCTCAGCGTCTGGCTGCTATGGATATCATCCATCAGCCGGAGCGTGTTGTTATTGAGTACAACGGAATGTGGCTTGTAAGCAAATTTGAACAGATGGAACTTCCGGAAGGATGGGGTATCGAGCAGGAAATTACCTGCGTAGATGCTACAACTTATCAGGTTTATATGGCAAACATGAAGTCTTTGTTCATGGACATGATCAGAAATACAGATATGGTTGTATTTAACCGCTGTAAAGAGGGAGATCCGCTTCCTGCATACAGACGTGGGATTAAAGTTGCAAACCAGAGTGCAGAGGTCATCTTCGAAGATGAAGAGGGAGAGATGGACGATATTTTCCAGGATGAGATGCCATTCGATATTGATGCGCCGGTTATTCAGATTCCACCGGAAGATTACGGTATCTGGTTTGTTGATGCCATGGATCACCCGGATAAATATGCGGGCAAGACTGTCAATTTCAAAGGACGTGTCATGAAACCGCGCGGAATGGGAAGTAAATTCTTTGTTCCGGGTCGTGTGGCAATGACCTGCTGCGCAGATGATACTACATTCCTGGGGTATATCTGCAGAAGCGATAATGCATCTCATATCAAAGAAGGAAGCTGGGTAGAAGTGACTGCAAAGGTTGCTTTCGAGTACCGTACAGAATATCAGGACGAGGGCATTGTGCTTTATGCAAGTGAAGCAAAAGAATGCGAACCGCTGAAAGATGAGATGGTATACTTCAACTAACAGGAGAAACACATATGTATTTAGTAGTTGGCCTGGGAAATCCCGGGAAGCAGTATGAAGCAACACGCCACAACATGGGTTTTGACACCATTGACCAGCTGATAGAGGATTACAATGTACCTCAGGGCGGTGTGAAGTTCAACGCTATGTATGGCAAGACCATGATTGGCGGAGAGAAAGTAATCCTTATGAAGCCGCTCTCTTTTATGAATCTGAGTGGTGGACCTGTCCGCGAAATGGCGAATTATTTCAAGATAGATCCGGAGACAGAACTGATCGTTATTTACGATGATATTGATCTGGAACCGGGACAGCTGCGCATCCGTAAGCAGGGAAGTGCAGGTGGCCATAATGGAATTAAAGATATTATCCGTCAGCTTGGTACAGAGAAATTTCTCCGCATTAAAGTTGGCGTAGGAGCGAAACCGAAGGGATGGGATCTGGCAGATCATGTACTTGGCAGATTTTCCACAGAGGATCGCAAACTTGTGGATGAGGCAATTGAAAAAGCTGCGAAAGCTGTGGATATCATGATTTCACAGGGCGCAGATGCGGCAATGAACGAATATAACAGAAAAGTACCTGTACAGAAGTAAGAAACAGAAGGTCAGTGATTGGTGACTGGCTGTTTTGAACGAAAAGGACGATGAAGAAAAGCGGTGGCTGTTAATGATGAGATACCCAGAAACAGATGCCGCTTTTGTCATGCAGGAACTTTGAATGGAATATGTGGATGCAAATGTAACTGCTGTTTTTCAGCAGATTTATGACAGGAAATAAGAGGTGAACATGAAGGCATTTTTGACACCTCTGCAGGGACTTGCAGAGTTTGAACAGATAAAAGAACAGAGCAAAACAAATAAAGGGATTCTGCAGGTTTCAGGATGTATGGAATCGCAGAAATCTCATCTGATGTACGGCCTTTCTGAGATTGCACCGTACCGTCTGATTCTGGCGGAGGATGAACGGAGAGCCAGAGAGATCTATGAAGATTATCGTTTTTATGATAAGAAAATTTACTCTTATCCTGCGAAGGACCTTCTGTTTTTTCAGGCAGATATTCATGGGAATCTGTTGATCAGACAGAGGATGAAAGTAATCCGTGCATTGTTGGAAGAGAAAGAGCTTACAGTGATTACCAGCATTGACGGATGTATGGATTTTCTGGAGGATCTGGAGAAAATAAAGAGCCAGCTGATTCATTATGAAAGCGACAGTGCCATAGATATGGATGAGCTGAAAAATAAACTGGTGGAACTGGGTTATGAGCGTGTGGGTCAGGTAGAGATGCCGGGTCAGTTCTCTGTGAGGGGCGGCATTGTAGATATTTATTGTCTTACAGAGGATAACCCCTGGAGAATTGAGCTCTGGGGTGACGAAATTGATTCGATCCGGAGTTTTGATGCGGAGAGTCAGCGTTCCCTTGAGAATCTGGATGAGATTACAATTTATCCGGCAGTTGAACATGTAGGGAAAGAGAATAGGGTTTCTTTTCTGGATTATTTTCCTGAAGACAAGTCTATCATTTTTCTGGATGAGCCGAACCGTTTAACTGAGAAGGGGGAAGCGGTGGAAGATGAATATCGCCAGAGTCGTATGCACAGAGAGGAAAAAGGAAGCCAGAATCTGCCTGAGAACTGGTTGTGTTCATTTGAACAGCTTCAGAAAGAACTGAATAAGCGTAACTGTGTGTCTGTCTGTGCATTGGAACCGAAGCAGGCGGGATGGAAAGTCAGAGAGAAGTTTTATCTGGAAGTGAAGTCTGTCAGTGCTTATAACAGCAGTTTCGAACTTCTGGTAAAAGATCTTCATCAGTATAAGAAACGGGGATACAGAATTGCATTACTCTCCGGTTCCCGTACCAGAGCAGAACGACTGGCAAAAGATCTCCAGGCAGAAGAACTAACTGCTTTTTACGGACAGGATTATGACAGAGAAATCAAGCCAGGTGAGATTATGGTGGTCTATGGCCATGCGAAAAAAGGGTTTGAATATCCGTTGATTAAGTTTGCAGTGATGACAGAGTCTGATATCTTTGGTCAGGAACAGAAGAAACGAAAGAAGAAAAAGAACTACAACGGAAAGCGCATCCAGGATTTTGCAGAGCTTTCTATTGGCGATTTTGTGGTACATGAGAAGCATGGGCTTGGTATTTACCGTGGAATCGAGAAAGTGGAAGTGGATAGGATCGTCAAAGATTATATTAAGATTGAATACCGCGGCGGCAGTAATCTTTATATTCTGGCAACGCAGCTTGACTGTTTACAGAAATATTCTGGCGGAGATACGGCGAAAGCACCGAAACTGAATAAGCTTGGCACTCAGGAATGGAATAAGACCAAAAGTAAAGTCCGGGGCGCAGTAAAAAATATAGCAAAAGAACTGGTAGAACTTTATGCAGTGCGCCAGGAAAAAGAAGGTTATGTCTGTGGCCCTGATACAGTATGGCAGAAGGAATTCGAGGAGATGTTCCCGTATGAGGAAACAGAGGATCAGCTGAGTGCGATTGAAGACGCGAAGCGGGATATGGAAAGTACAAAGATCATGGATCGACTTGTGTGCGGCGATGTGGGTTATGGAAAGACAGAGGTTGCATTGCGTGCAGCATTTAAAGAAGTTCAGGAGAGCCGACAGGTGGCATACCTTGCACCGACGACAATTCTGGCACAGCAGATTTACAACACCTTTGTCCAGAGAATGAAAGAGTTTCCTGTACGAGTGGAATTGTTGTGCAGGTTCCGTACGCCTGCGCAGCAGAAGAAAGCAATTGAAGACCTGAAAAAGGGACAGGTAGATGTGATTATCGGAACTCACAGAGTCCTGTCGAAAGATGTCCAGTTTAAGAATCTTGGTCTTCTGATTATTGATGAAGAGCAGCGCTTTGGAGTTGCACATAAAGAGAAGATTAAACAACTGAAGAAAGATGTGGATGTATTGACGCTCACAGCAACGCCTATCCCACGTACGCTGCATATGAGTCTGATTGGAATCAGAGATATGAGTGTTCTGGAGGAGCCGCCTATGGACAGAATGCCAATCCAGACATATGTAATGGAATATGATGAGGAGACTATCCGTGAAGCGATTAACAGGGAATTGCGGCGCGGCGGACAGGTTTATTATGTTTATAATCGTGTGACAGATATTGCGGATGTTGCGTTGAGGATTGCAAAACTGGTGCCGGATGCGAGAGTGGATTTTGCCCATGGGCAGATGAGTGAGAGAGAACTTGAGAACGTGATGTATTCTTTTGTAAACGGAGACATTGATGTGCTGGTGTCTACCACTATTATTGAAACGGGACTGGATATTTCCAATGTTAATACAATGATTATCCATGATTCGGATAGATACGGGCTTTCCCAGCTCTATCAGCTTCGTGGAAGGATCGGACGTTCCAACAGAACTGCTTATGCGTTTCTGATGTACAGACAGAATATGATGTTGAAGGAGACTGCAGAGAAGCGTCTGGCAGCGATTCGTGAGTATACGGATCTTGGAAGTGGATTTAAGATCGCCATGCGTGATCTGGAACTTCGTGGTGCCGGAAATCTGCTTGGAGCGCAGCAACATGGTCATATGAATGCTGTGGGATATGATCTTTACTGTAAAATGCTCAGCGAAGCAGTCAAGGAAGCAAAAGGAATTCATACTATGGAAGACTTTGAGACAACGATCGATCTGAATATAGATGCATATATTCCTGATTCTTACATCAGCAATGAATTTCAGAAGCTTGATATTTATAAAAGGATTGCAGGAATTGAGAATCAGCAGGATTATGATGATATGCTGGAGGAACTTCTGGATCGCTTTGGTGAGCCGGGAAAAGCAGTTCTGAATCTTCTTGCCGTTGCGAAGCTAAAGGCGATTGCGCATCAGGGTTATGTGACGGAAATTAAGCAAATTGGAAAAACAGTTCGAATTACCCTTTATGAAAAGGCACGATTGGATCCTGAAGGAATTCCGCTTTTAATGCAGAAATACAGGAGAGGCCTGCAGTTTAAAAATGAGCAGGAACCGAAATTTATTCTGGAACTCCAGGGAAATCTAATTCTGGCATTAACGGAATTTGCGGAAGAGCTGAAGGATATGGCGGAGAGCTGAAGAATATGGTAAATAGTGATAAATGTGTGAATTGTATTATATATTTTTTAATTTACCTTGCCCTCGGCGGGAAAAAAGTTTATACTCTAGTATACTAGTAATAGCACGATCCGGAAAATGGGAGTATAAAATTATGAAAGCGCCGGATTGATAATATGGAGGAAGAAATGAAAGAAATGGCAAAGAGAACAGCCGTAGCAGCACTGGCAGGCGTGATGTCAGTTGGTATGCTCACAGGCTGTGGAAGTAAAACATTAGATGGAACAAAAACAGTGGCTACCGTAGATGGAACAGAGATTCCGCTTGGAGTTGTAAGCCTTTATGCCCGTGAACAGCAACAGCAGACAACTTCCATGTACTTAAGCTTTATGGGAAGTGCAGACAATATTTGGGATCAGACAGCAGATGAAGATTCCGGAGAGACTTATGGTGATCAGGCAGTAACTACAAGCCTGGAATCCATTGAGAAGATGTATGTCCTGAAAGAGAAAGCTGCTGACTACAATGTAGAACTTACAGAGGATGATGAAGCAGCAATTGCAGATGCAGCATCACAGTTCATGGCTGCTAACAGTGAAGATACGATCAAGGAGCTTGCTGTCACAGAAGATCAGGTAAAGACCTTACTGGAACTTCAGACTATTCAGAAGAAGATGTATGATCCGGTTGTAGCTGAGGGAAATATCACTGTTTCTGATGATGAAGCAAATCAGACAACCTTTACTTATGTAAGTATTTCTACAAGCGGCGATGATGTAACAGACGAAGATAAAGAAACAAAAAAAGAACAGGCGCAGGAGATTCTGGATAAGATGAAAGAAGATCCGACAGCAGATATGAGTGAGGTTGCAAGTGCAGTAGATGAAAGCTATTCTGCAGTACAGGGTAACTTTACTACAAAAGAAGGCGAAGATGAGGATGAAGACTCTACAGGAGCTGCATATCCGGATGAAGTTCTGACAGTATTACGTGGACTGAAGGACGGAGAGGTTGCAGACGATATTATTGAGACTGACACTGGATACTATGTAGTAAGACTTGATAAGATCAATGATGAAGATGCAACTGCATCCAAGAGAGAATCTCTTCAGAACTCCAAAGAAAGCACATATTATACAGATACAACTAATCAGTGGTTAGATGACGCAGATGTAAAAGTAGAGAAGAAAGTGCTTAAGACACTCAAGATCACTGATAACCATACATTTACAGCTCCAACTTCTACACCTACACCATCACCGGAAGCAACGCCTACTCCTGAAGTGACAGAAGAGGCAACACCAACACCGGAGGCAGAGGTTACAGAGGAAGCAGAAGTAACTGAGACACCGGAAGCTGCAGAAGAAGCAGAAGCAACTGCAACACCTGCGGAAGAAGCAACTGAGACTCCGGAAGCAACACCTACAGAAGCTGCCAAATAAGCAGAAACTTTATATAGAAATAGAGAAAAATAAAAGCAACTATATTGGAAATGTAATAGTTTCCGTATAGTTGCTTTTTATTGTGCTCAGCTAATGCATTCTTTTATTGTAATATTTTCAGGAGATGACTGTATCACGTCCATGAGTTTTGCCATAATAGAGCTTATCATCTGCACGCTTAACCATTTCGGAAATGTTGGAGTGGAAATCGTTTTCCTCTACTCCGAAAGTCATGGTCACATGCAGGGTGAGATCTTTGTATGTGATGACACTTTTGCTGACTGCAATATTAATTTCACTCATAATTGAAGAAGCATGATCCAGATTAATTCCCGGAAAGAAGAACAGAAATTCTTCGCCACCCCATCTGCAGACATGCCCCATTCCAAGTGTTTTCTCTTTAAACAGGTTGGAGAGAGATTTTAATACCTGGTCGCCGCAATTGTGACCATAGGTATCGTTGACTTTTTTGAAGAAGTCAATATCTCCGATAGCAATACTGAAATTCTCATTCGGGTTTGCTTTGATATGATTTTCAAGGATTTCTTCCATACGACGTCTGTTATAAAGGGAAGTGAGAGGGTCGGTTCCTGCCTGCTGGCGAAGTTCCATGTTGTACAGAAGCAGGTGCTTCTCTGTTTTTTGCAGATTAGCACTGAATGTCATACAGATCATACCCATGATCACGAAAGACAGAATCGTATTTACAATCTGAAGGATCAACATATGCGGCTCCGTCAGAATATATACCGGTGGATGACTCTGGCAGTGAAAAAACAGGGCCATTCGCAGGATAAACAGAAAAACTGCAAAAGCAATCTTGTTAAATGTTGTATCATATAAAGAAAACATAGAGATCAGCATCAGTGGCAGAATAAAGTTTGTTCCACCGCAATTCCATCCATAATAATAGATGAAATAAGAAATCCATCCTGCAGAAATCACAACATAAAATAAAAAGTTCCACCGTATAAAAATACGATTCATGAAGTGTCTTGCCAGGAGTGAAACTGCCAGCCATACTGTGACTGGCAGTGCATTAAGCGGATATCCGAAGCATGCTATACATACCATAAATAGCAGAAAATATACGATATACACATCATAGGATCTTTTTAATGCAAGAGAGAAATACACAGGTGTTGTTTCTGCGTCGAATTTGTGATTGATTATACTCATATTGGTTCTCCTCTATCAGCAGAGGATCGCATCCGTCTTGCAAAATGCAATCCTGGCTGTATTATGGAATGAGATAATAATATTTCAAAGCATTGGCAATTCCATTGTCTCTGATATCAGTTGTCTGATAAGTGCAATGTGGAAGGATCAGAGGATCACATTGCCCCATTGCGACACTGATTCCGGCGAATTGAAGCATAGGAAGATCATTGGTACTGTCTCCAAATGCAAAAGTATTCTCAATAGGTATGTCAAGCCGATCAGCAAGAAATTGGATGCCGGTTGCTTTGCTGCAGTGTTTCTGAGTAATTTCCCAGGCCGCATCGTCATGGATAAAACAGGAAAAATGTTCATCTACAAATCTGCGGAAAGTTTCTGTGTCAGAATCCACGTTCGGAAAAGCAAGAAATTTATCAAAAGTAAAGGTATCATACATTTCCGGAGTATAGAGTGACAGATCTTCAACTTCAACTTCTGCTTTCAGATTGCGGATAGCTTCGGGAAGCGTTGGAGCTTTGCCATCGTATAAAAGTTTATCTGGATGTTCAAAGAAAGCAGGGATTCTGCATTGGCGTAATTTCTCTATAATCTCACGACAGAGTTCATTGGGAATCATACTGGAAAATAGCAGTTCACCGTTCATGTAAATCTGACTTCCGCATCCGCATACATAACCATCAAATCCGAGATCTTTTATTATGGAGGGAGTCATAGCATAAGTGCGCCCGGAATTAATGAAAATCAGATGTCCGTTGGAGCGAGCTTCTTTTAATGCCTGTCTTGCGCTGTCCGGGACAGCCCACGGATAAGGGGTAAGTAAAGTTCCGTCAATGTCAAAAAATAAAAGTTTACGATTGTTTTCCATCAGATGCCTCCTTCTGTATCTGTTGTGGATTCATTATCTAAATCTCCACTGTAGTCCCCGGCAGAAGACGTGCTGTCTCCGGTATGTACACGAATGCCATTGAGCTCGACTTCACCTTCCATTGGGATCACGAGACATCTGCGTCCGTCGATCACACGGGTTTCGACAAGATCTGCGCGTTCCGGATCTACGTGGACGACAACATCCGGAGTTTTGATTTCGAACCTTCTTGTGTTTGTGATATTAGAAGCCACCAGAGAGGATTTTTCACCTGCGGTGATTTCATATTGCTCGTCAAAAGTTTGCAGCTTTTCATCTTCTACGCCGCATTCTTCGAAGAGGCGTTTTACTTCTGATTTGGTCAGAACAACAGGATCCGGCTCATCTTTCTGAGATTCGATCAGATCATTTAATTTTTCATGAATATTTAATACGGTATCATATTTACAGTCTTCGCCCAGAGTATCTTCGACCAGAGCATTAAAGGAATCACGCTGTCCACCGGCAGAAAGAGGAGCGTTGCAACCGAGCAGTTCATCAATAAAGATGTCGCGGAGTTCATTTGCATTCTTACTATAATAAAGGACTCCGTGGATGTCTGTGCTGCGGTCATTAAACTGTGGGAAAAGGAATGCCACATCAGGAAGTTCTACGATCCAGTCGCGGATACGATCCTGAATGCTGTTGGTTTCTGCATTGTAGCAAAGACCTGCCTTGGAAAGTTTTACAGGGCAGATACAGCACATGATATGTTCATAAATCTCATCAGATGCGTCAAACATTTCGGCACCATCGGAGGATTTTCCTGGAATATCATATACGCCATGAATAAGGATGATGTAGTAATTTTCTGGATAATCGTAGTTTTCAATGATTTTATCGTAGAAGGATTCTACAAGGGCAGCATCTGTAAGTTTGCTCTCTCTGAGCTTCATAAGAAAGTGCTGTGTGCCACCCTCAGACTCTTGCTCAAGTGGAAACTCCATGTTCATGAGATTCTTTCCGATGGTTCCGGAAAGGGATTTGCGGAATATATCAAAGTATTTGAACATTTCTTCTTCAGAAAGGGAGAGAAATGCTTCTTTTAATTCAGTTTTCTTGTTCTTTTCTCCGTCAACGTAGCATCCGCAGATGCGGGTGATGGAACAGTTCTCTGGTGTGAACTGTTTCTTGATTTCAGAAATTTCTTTTTTGTTCATATAATCTGTACACCTCGTAATAATATGCCTTTTATTATAGCCCAGTTATAGCTTTGTGGCAAGGTTGATTTCGGCACCTGGTCACATTTTAGATGCCTGAAACAGATGGATGCGTAATTATGTGACCGAGAATTTACAGGTGTATTTTGCCAATGTCCATGCTATAATATAGGAAAATATTGTTACGTTTTACCCGGAAGGGGATAACGTTAAAGTATCTTTAACAGAAGTAAATGAGCACAGGAGGATATAGGCGATGAATGAAGCTATGAAGAATCTTTTGGAACGAAGAAGTGTACGTGGATATAAAAAGGATTTGGTCCCGGCAGAAGTGCTGGATGAGATTTTGGAAGCAGGTAAGTACGCACCAAGTGGAATGGGACAGCAGAAAACTCTTATGGTTATAACTCAGAAGCCGGAGCTTGTTGCGAAACTTTCTAAAATGAATGCAGATGTGATGGGAGCCAAGAGTGATCCATTTTATGGTGCACCGACAGTTGTGATCGTTTTTGCAGACAGTGAGCAGGGTACCTGTGTGGAAAATGGAAGTCTTGTTATGGGGAATCTGATGAATGCGGCTCATGCGGTTGGAGTGGATTCCTGCTGGATTCATCGTGCGAGAGAGGTGTTTGATTCAGAAGAAGGTAAAGCACTGAAAGCTGAGTGGGGTGTACCGGAGTCTTATATTGGAATTGGTCATTGTGTGCTTGGATATCGTTCTGGAGAATATCCAGAAGCTAAAGCAAGAAAAGATGGTTTTGTAATTAAGGTTTGATATCTGGTTGATGTGACTGATGTGGGGATGACAGTGTGAGTATTTTTAAGAGGAAGAAGTATCAGACTTTTTTGGAGGCTTCCGAAGGAACGGAAGTTTCTGAGGATTCTGGGGAATATGCCAGAGGGATATGGGATGGACATAAAGGCAATATAGAACAGGAGGGAAAGTCTGAGATGAGTGAGGATCTGATCAGGAAGCATTATTGGTTTTCGGGGAGAGTGCAGGGGGTCGGATTTCGGTATCGGGCTTGTTATATTGCCAGTTCTCTGGGGGTGACCGGATGGGTGAGGAATAACTGGGATGAGCGTGTGGAGATGGAAGCACAGGGAACCAGGGAGCAGCTTGCCAGGATGGTGGAGATGCTGTATAGGCAAAGTTTTATTGGGATTGAGGGGGTTGAGGATAGGATTATTCCGGTTGAGGTGGAGAGTGGGTTTTATGCCAGATAGAAGAGGAATGTAAGCTTAAACAATTCTCTTTAGTTTGATGCCGGGGCTTAAGAAAAGATAAGGCTTGGAAGATATGCTAAAGGGGACGCAAGCACAAATCATTTTCTTAAGACCCTGCAAAGGTCGCCGAAGAGAATGATTTGTGCTTGCTGGGACTGGTGGCTTGAGTGGTAGTCTTTTCTTATATATAGTAGAGAAAGTATGGGATTATACATATATGTAGTGGATGATGTAAATCTGTTGTCAAATGCAGGGGAGTTATGCGACCGACAGATTTTTGGGTGAAATGAAAAAGTTTGTCAAATTATGAAATTAACTGTTGACATTAGTCAGCTCTGGTGTTATATTAGTTGAGCTGTCGGAAATAATTGTTTCTTGAAAAGAGATAATTCAAATAGAT
>NZ_JBQHWS010000021.1:0-39966 GCF_052063845.1 Blautia sp. HCP3S3_D9 | reverse complement strand
GTTATTCGCAAATCACTCACTGTCTGAGCGCAGCGAGTTTGAGTTATTTGCGAATGCTTTTAGCAGATTTCTCGAGGCTTAGCTTTTCTTAAGGCCCGAAACCGAGCCGAAAAGAATTATTGGCACTTGCGTCCCCTTTTAGCAGATTTTCCGAGGCTTAGCTTTTCTTAAGGCCCGAAACCGAGCCGGAAAGAATTGTTGGCGCTTGCGTCCTCCTCTTAGCAGACTTCCCGAGCCTTAGCTTTTCTTAATATCTAAACCCAAACCAAAAAGAATTATCATTGTTTTACTCCACCACTAATGCTATACTAAATTCACCATAAAAATACAAAAAGGAGGACTGTCATGACTCAGCCTGAACACACCAGAAACAACATTCTAAACACCTTAAAATGGTTCCTGCTCCTAATCCCAGCAGCGGCCGGATTTCTTATTCTCCGCAGATGCTCCGCAAATATGGATATCATCACCATATTTTTGATCGGTTTCTGTCTCATCCTTTCACCACTGGTACTGTTCGTCGGTTTCCTGATCCACACAGTCCTCTCTTTTATTGAAAGAAAATTAAAAGATATCGCAAAAAAAAACAGCTAACTCTCTTTACAGAAATTTCACGATTTCCTCTGTTTCTTTTCTTTTTGGTCGGTTAGGCTGTTCCCCTGGAACGCCTACCGCAATCACAGCAACTATTGTTTCTGTTTCCGGAACAGTACATAACTCCCGAATCTTCTCTGCATCACGGATTCCCATAATAAGAGTTCCGTATCCAAGTTCCCCAGCTTTCAATATCAGATTCTCATTCTGGAGTCCCAGGTCATAGCATCCCCATCCATTTCCCAGTTCATTATCTGCAGTCCCGTCTTTCTGAAATCCCGCTCTGTTGTGAACAAAAGTACTAATGATCAATACTGCATTCTCACATTTCCCGGCATTCATTTCCGGCAGGCACTCTTCTCTGAACTGACTCACATCTTTCTCATCCATAATGCAGTAATAACGTCCTGTCTGAGAATTCTTCCATGACGGAGCCTCCTGAGCTGCCTTTATCATAGCAAGAATATCCTCTTTACTTACCGTATTACCCTCTGCATATTTACGAACCGTTCTTCTCTTCTCGATCAGATTCTGAAATTCCATGTTTGTGTCCTCCTGTTCCGTCTTACTTGTATTTCTTATCTCTTAGCTTCGTTTCGTTGTGACCTTGCTTCCTTTTTCTTTTCCAGATTGGAAACGATCATACAGCAACTTTTTTCTTCCCCGATCATAATAATAGCAAATCCCAGAAGCAGTGCCATTACAATGATCTGAAGCATATTCGCTTCTACCATAGGAGAAATGAAATTAGATGGAAAAATATTTACGATAGTATCCATGAATGAAGTTGATTCTGCGGCTTCATAAACCAGATCTGTCGTAGCAACTTTTGGAAAAAGCCCCTTAAACAGATTTCCACCAACCAGTCCGATCATAATCGCAAATGCAGTTGTACATAAATAATATACAACTGTTTTCAGTCCGATAGACCCAACTTTCTTGATATCACGCATGGAAATAATTCCACACATAATGGAAAATAATACGATTGGAACAACAATGAACTTAACCAGATTCAAAAAGATCGTTCCAAAAGGTTTGATGTACGACTGTGCAAAATCCGCATACTTCTGCATCAGCAGTCCTGCCACGATTGCCAGTACAAGCGCAATAAAAATCTGCATAGCCAGTGACATTTTTTCTTTTCTTTTGTCATAAACAGCCCTCTCTTTCCCTCGTAAATGTATACCTCCATGTCACCTGGGCTTGTACAGAAGATATGAATTTATTATACCATACCTTTTTTTCAGAAAAAATATTTATTTGTACTAATTACATTATCTAGAGCGTGTTTGAAAAATCATTCCCACAATCTGTACGCCCCACTTTGCGGTATATTTTGCCCGAATTCGGTTGCCGTAGCCCGTGCAGAGTGAACAATACAAAAAAGCCAAGAATACTGTTCTCAGCTTTTTACGTTGCATATATTTTAATTACATTTTAATAGATAATGATCGGATATCCGCCATCAATCGTGTTATAGATCAGAGCAGCCTGATTTTCCGGAAGATTAATGCATCCATGACTACCGTGTCCTGTCTTATAACGATTGCCGCCAAAAGACGACTGCCAGGATGCATCATGAAGTCCCTGTCCATATACAAACGGCATCCAGTATTTTACAGTAGTTGCATAACCGTATTCTTCACTACTCAGAGTAAACGGACTTGCCTTATATGCGATCGGCCATGCACCTCTGTATGTCTCCCGTTCTGCGGTCGGTGCTCCACTGACAATATCTGTTTCCGTAACCAGAGCTCCATCCTTGTATAACCACAAATGCTGAGCATCCAGACTCACTTCTATATAACTTCCCGCCAGATCATCCGTACCATTTCTCATCATTCCACTGCTGCTGTATACAGGTTCCCTTGATATAGCCTCTCCACTTTTCAGATCTTCAAGAAGCTGTACAAGTTCCCCATCCTGATCGATCCTGTATCCATATTCATTATCAGAAACCGTCACCTCTGAACCTGTGGATGTATGGAATGTACGAGGTACATAAATCGTATTATACTTATTCGCCATATCAGATATGTAAGCAGCTGCTGCCTCCTGGTCAACACTGATACCACTATTCTTAATATTCAGCCAGGAACTGATCGTATTCGAATCCAGCACCTGTGTTTCTGAACCAAAAACATATGTAACTGTTGTACTGCGGTATTTTTCCAGTTGAGAATTCAACTTCTTCACCTGCTGTTTCATTTCCCCTGACGCTTCAATATCCGGCTGCCTGTAAACCTCTTCATTCAGCACAATCTGTACGTCCGAAGCAAACAGTTCTGTCTTGAATTTCTCATCCAGAGTCTCATCTACATAACTTAACAGCCGGTTCTCATCTATCTGATTTCCTACAACCTGCTTCACCAGCACATATTTCTGTTTCTTCTTACTGTACCGGATATGAGCATCTGTGGAATCTGTTCTTTCTTTATTACCAAAATTATCCTCTGCCAGAGCCATCTGTTCCTGTGCCTCGTCCTTAATAATCTGATAATCTATCGTATAGTCTTTCTGTGACGCAAGAAGCTGAAACTTCTGGCTTCTCTGCTTCTGAAGCGCTTCCAGTGCACTCTTCAATGCATTCTGATCCAGACTATATCCCATCTGTACCAGTGAAGTACTGTAAATATCCTCATCGTCTTCATTAAAAGTTACTGTTTTATTCTGAAATGATTCCGCTATCTTCTGCTGTGCCTCGTCTACAGTAAGCTTCGATACATCCAGACCATACACACTGATTTTTCTTCCAAGTGTGGTGGTATCTATATGATGTATATAAGCCAGCAGCCCGATTCCGGCGATCACAGTTGCTGCAACACACAATGCAAGAACCACCTTCAGCTTCTTTTTATTAAAAGCTTTCTTCTGTTCCATCGTTTGTTCTCCTACTTTTTTCTAACATTTTTATTTTATTATACAGAAGCTTAAAAATCAATTTGTAAAATCTACTTTTTTTGTCCACTTCATAAACAACCAGCAAAAAAATCCCCTGTTCCGTTGCTTTCACGGTCAGAACAAGGGGATTCTCCATTTTGGGATCAACATATAAATTGCAATACACACAGAAAATACCGCCACGAAAATTTTAAGTCCCTGTATCGGAGCCTTCCCCGCAAATCTGCTTCCTGTCCAGACTCCAATCCCATGGTATAAAAAAATCTCACACCTCAAAGGATGTGAGATTTTTTATTGCTTATGAGGTTATCATCAAGCTTTGTTAACTGATCCGAATAATTCCATTTTTTCTTTAACAGTAGCTTTGATTGCTTCGAAGCCAGGTGCAAGAAGTTTACGTGGATCGTATCCTTTGCCCTGCTGGTCTTTGCCTTCTTCGATGTATTTACGTGTAGCTGCTGCGAAGGAAAGCTGGCACTCTGTGTTAACGTTGATCTTGGATACACCAAGGTCGATAGCTTTCTTGATCATGTCTGCAGGGATACCTGTGCCGCCGTGAAGAACGAGTGGCATATCACCTGTTAACTGCTGGATAGCGTCAAGAGTTTCAAAGCTTAAGCCTTTCCAGTTTGCCGGATATTTTCCGTGGATGTTACCGATACCTGCTGCAAGGAAGTCAATGCCAAGGTCTGCGATCATTTTGCATTCCTGAGGGTCTGCACATTCACCCATACCTACAACACCATCTTCTTCACCACCGATGGAACCAACTTCTGCTTCCAGAGACATTCCGTGTTCAGCAACGATCTTAACCAGTTCTTTAGTTTTTGCAACGTTCTCTTCGATCGGATAGTGAGATCCATCGAACATGATGGATGAGAAACCTGCCTCTACACATTTCAGACATCCTTCATAGCTGCCGTGGTCAAGGTGAAGAGCTACCGGAACTGTGATGTTCAGCTCTTCCATCATTCCATTAACCATGCCAACAACTGTTTTATAACCAGTCATGTATTTACCAGCACCTTCGGACACACCAAGGATCACCGGAGAGTTCAGTTCCTGAGCTGTTAAAAGGATAGCCTTTGTCCACTCAAGGTTGTTGATGTTGAACTGTCCAACTGCATAATGACCAGCTTTTGCTTTTTTCAGCATTTCTGTTGCACTTACTAACATGATAAATTCCTCCTAATCTGTAGTAACTGCTACGTTCTTTCGCAGCTACTCTAATCAATCTTTGATATGGAATTACATCTATATCCAGATATGGTTATATTACCAGATTTCTGCTTTTTCGTCTACTATTTTGCTAAAAAAATGACAAACAAAATTACATAGATTTATGAAAAACTCCCTGCTGCATGAGAAATCTTTTAATTTTTTCAGATTTTTTGAAAAAAGTTCTTGCAATCTGGTTCTGTTTCATATATAATAAGCTTCGGTTCAAGGATGGATTCCCGAGTGGCCAAAGGGGGCAGACTGTAAATCTGTTAGCAACGCTTTCGAAGGTTCGAATCCTTCTCCATCCACTTAAGACTCAGACGGATGTCTGGGTCTTTTTTTGTTCCATCAATACCGCCTGATACATATTGTAATCAAACAAATAACTTGTTTGTACAAAAAAGAACAGAAACTAAGAGCAAAATCTTAATCCCTGTTCTTTTTAATGCCAATTTTCAATTAATTTTTATGATGTAAAACCACCACGCCAAATGCCGGCATTGTAAGTTTGAGGATTCCAGCGGAGGCGATGTATTCGGCTGGTTCTTCGGTGAAGCCTTCGGCGGAAGTCATGACGATCCGTTCAAGTTTTGTATCTGCCAGTCGGCTGATTCCAGACTGCCATAGCTGGATTTCTACTTCACGGCTCTCGGCTCTGTTATTAATGATCACGATCATCTGTTCTTTCTGGGAGAATCTTGCATAGCAGAGTCCCTGATAGTCGTTCCAGAGGAAGCCCAGAGACCCTGTTTTCAGGACTTCGTAGCTCTTGTGGATGCGGATCATGACTCTGTGGAAGTCGATCATCTGATAATCTTCACGTCCCCACGGATACGTACGTCTGTTATCCGGGTCTGTAAATCCGCAAAGTCCGGCCTCATCTCCATAATATACCGTCGGTGCACCCGGCCATGTCATCTGGATGGCTACGGCTTCACGCATAACTGCCGGATTTACTCCCTCAGATGCTGCTTCTGCACCTGCGTAGGAAATCCTTCCTACTCTATGGTTGGTTCTGGTCAGGAATCTGGAATGGTCATGATTGGATAACTCATTCATTGCAGTCTGAAGCGCGGACATATGAAGAGCACGCATGTGATTCTTCATTGCACCGATAAAAGCATCGCTGTTGCCCAGAAGATCCTCTCTGTACTCATCGCTATGCTTCTCCATACCAGTCAGGAACCAGGTCAGTGGTTCCATGAACGCATCGTAGTTCATAACTGTATCCCACTCATCGCCCTGGAGCCATCCTTCTGGATTGCCGTAATGTTCTGCAAGAATGATCGCATTCGGGTTCGCTGCTTTCACTGCCTTACGGAAATCTTTCCAGAATTTATGGTTAAATTCATTGCTGTGTCCCAGGTCTGCTGCCACGTCAAGTCTCCATCCATCTACATTGTATGGTGCAGATACCCATTTCTGACCTACACGGAGAATATAGTCATAAAGTTCCTGAGAACCTTCATAATTCAGCTTCGGTAATGTGTCATGTGTCCACCATCCATCATAAGTCGGATTGTATGGCCATTTATTCGGATCATTAAAGGAGAAGAAATTTCTGTATGGACTGTCTGCAGAAATATAAGCCCCTTTCGGATATCCTTCCTGGTTCTCATAAATGCGTTCTCTGTCCATCCATTTATTAAAGGAACCGCAATGGTTAAATACACCATCCAGAATGATCTTCATTCCTCTTCTGTGGATCTCTGCTGTCAGTTTGGCAAACAGTTCGTTGCTGGCTTCCAGGTTCTTCTTGTCTGTGACACGTTTGATATATTTCCATGCATGAGAATTATCGCTGTCATCTCCCAGAAGGATTCCCTCATTACAGTCCTCTACGATCCTGCCGTAATGTGGATCTACATAGTCATAGTCCTGGCAGTCATATTTGTGGTTACTCGGAGAAACAAAGATCGGGTTCAGGTAAATAACCTCTACACCCAGATCCTGCAAATAATCCAGCTTGTTCATAATGCCCTGCAGGTCACCGCCGTAAAATTCACGTACACCCATTACTGCCGGAATCTTATTCCACTGTTCTACCTGTACACTCTTGTCTCCAATATAATGGTATTCTCCGGTCACTACGTCATTGGTCGGATCTCCGTTCAGGAAACGATCCACGTAAATCTGGTACATGACTGCACCCTTCGCCCACTTCGGCGTATCAAATCCCGGATAAATCTCGAAGTCCATTCTGCCTTCATGCTTGGTACAGACTCCGAGGTTGTTATAATAGCAGGTTACCCAGCCATACTGTATCTCAAAATAATAACGGAAAATGTCCTCTCCAATGGTTACCTGGGCAGAATAATAATCGAATCCATTTTCTGTATCACATATCTGCATCTGTATGCGCTGTTCTCCGCTTACAAGGTATACAGAATCTACATTGTTCCTCTGTGTACGGAATTTGATCGTTACCGTATCCCCTGCCTTTGGCTCTGCCGGGTTTCTGTAAAATTCTGTTCCGTCACTGAAAAGCGCCTCTTTATTAAATACAGGACGCATGTTTAAGATATATTGCATTTTTTTTCTTATATCTGCTTTTCCATGTTCCATTTCCGTCAATCCTCTCTGTCATTTATCATCTTATTTATTTTATCTTAAAACAGGTAAGATGACAACCATCTGATTGCCCCAAATTTGCGCAGAGATTCAGTGATTCTGCTCAATCTTCCGCCGTTTTTTATACAAAGTAAAAAAGCCAGCGGGATAAGCTGGCTTTTTTGGAGAAGGTATTTCTTCTTATGGGGTGTAGCAAAAACTATATAATGTATTGGGGGGTTTTTACGATATATATAATAGCATGGGGCAAGGAAAAAGTGTGCACAAACTTCACAAAATTTGGCACACTTTTTTGTTTATATTATATATCAGTATTTTCTGTTTCTGGATTTTCTGTTGTAAAAAGTGCTTCAAACTCGTCTCTGTGCACCTTTTCCTTCTCAAGAAGAAGTGCTGCGCACTTGTGCAGAACGTCCTCATGTCCCAGAATAATTTTCTTGGCCTGATCGTGGCATTCTCCGATGATACGGCGGATTTCCTCGTCGATCGACTTGGCTACATCTTCGCTGTAACTTCTGGTGTGGGCCAGATCTCTTCCGATAAATACTTCATCATCGTCATCACCGTAGCAGATCAGTCCCAGTTTATCAGACATACCATATTTCATCACCATGCTTCTTGCAGTCGCAGTTGCACGTTTGATATCATTGGATGCACCGGTAGTAATGTCCCCGAAGATAATCTCCTCTGCGATACGTCCACCCAACAGAGTCATAATATCCTGAAGCATTTTCCCTTTGGTATTAAACATCTCATCATTATCCGGAAGCGGCATAGTGTAACCTGCTGCCCCCATTCCTGTCGGGATGATGGAAATCGTGTAAACAGGATCCATATCCGGAAGTACATGGAACAGGATCGCATGTCCGGATTCATGGTAAGCTGTGATCTTCTTCTCTTTCTCAGAGATCACTTTACTCTTCTTCTCAGCACCGATACCAACTTTGATAAAAGCACACTTAATATCAGACTGAAGAATGAATCCTCTGCCCTGTCTTGCAGCTTCAATGGCAGCTTCGTTCAGAAGATTCTCCAGGTCTGCACCTGTAAATCCTGCGGTTGTTCTTGCGATCTGAGCCAGATCTACATCCTCTCCCAGAGGTTTATCCTTCGCATGAACACGAAGAATCTCTTCTCTGCCTTTGACATCCGGACGTCCAACTGCAACCTTACGGTCAAAGCGTCCCGGACGAAGGATCGCCGGATCCAAGATATCCACACGGTTTGTAGCCGCCATTACGATGATTCCTTCATTCACACCAAAACCATCCATTTCTACAAGAAGCTGGTTCAGTGTCTGTTCTCTCTCATCGTGACCGCCGCCCATACCTGTTCCACGCTGTCTGGCAACTGCATCGATCTCATCGATGAAGATAATACACGGTGCATGACGCTTGCCTTCTTCGAAAAGGTCACGCACACGGGATGCACCTACACCGACAAACATTTCTACAAAGTCAGAACCGGAAATAGAGAAGAACGGAACTCCCGCTTCTCCGGCTACTGCTTTTGCCAGAAGTGTCTTACCTGTTCCTGGAGGGCCTACAAGGATCACACCCTTCGGGATTCTCGCACCGACTTTTGTATATTTCTGCGGGGATTTCAGGAAATCAACAACCTCTACCAGATCTTCCTTCTCCTCCTGCAGACCTGCTACATTGTCAAAAGTAACTTTCTTATTGTCATCCGGAGTTGTCATTCTCGCACGGCTCTTGCCGAAATTCATCATCTTGGCATTTCCACCGCCGCCTCCGCCGGCCATCTGACGGTTCATCATCATGATCAGGAAGATCACAAGTGCACCTGTGAGAAGAACCGGGAGCAGAGTTGTGAGAAATACATTATCTCCTGGTACATTCTGAGTTGTAACATCAATATTATACTTGTTCAGCAGTTCAATTGCCTGGTTGACATCTGTTACATAGACTTTTCTCTGTCCGTCATCTGTTGTGTCTACGATCACAGCACCTGTCGGAACCTCTCTGTTCTGCTGAATCGTTGCATCAACCACCTTGTTGTCTTCAAGAGCCTGCTCCAGCTGCTTCTGTGTGTAACTGCTCTGAGAAACCACCTGATTATTCAGATAAAAATATCCGGCTACCAGAGCAATGATCAGCACCAGATACAGACCAATTCTGCTTGGCTGTTTATTCACTTAGTTAAATCTCCTTTCAGTCTTCCCCCAGTTCTACTACTCCGATGAATGGAAGATTCCTGTATTTCTGTGCATAGTCCAGACCATAGCCTACTACGAACTCATCTGGAATATTGAAGCAGCAGTAATCAACTTTGACATCTTTGACTCTGCGTTCCGGTTTGTCCAGTAATGTACACAGACGGATGCTGTTCGGATTTCTCTTCTTAAGGATCTCGATCAGATAGCTTAAAGTCCTTCCAGAGTCAATGATATCCTCTACGATCAGAACGTCTTTACCTTCCAGTGGCTGGTCAAGGTCTTTGACGATTTTTACAACGCCACTGGATTTGGTATCATCGCCATAGCTGGATACAGACATAAAGTCAAGTGAAACCGGTACTGTGATTCTCTTGGCAAGTTCACATGTAAAGAACACACCACCCTTTAATACACAGATTAAATGAATCTCTTTACCTGCATAATCCTTGCTGATCTTTGCTGCGATCTGTTTAATACGGGAATCTACTTCCTCTTCGCTGAGTAAAACTTTGATTTTCTCACTCATTTTCGTGTCCTCCTTGGTAATTTAATACTAACACCTTCCTGGTTTGGGGGTTAATTTTATACCTCTCATTCATCCTGCTTCCCACCATCCAGAGAATCTCATTTCCGCATGCGATCAGCGGAATCTCGTCCCGCTTCTCTGACGGGATCTTCTCATCGATCATACAGCGGTTCAGTTTCTTTGTGTTTCCCTGTGCGTTGATGACCATGTAATCCCCTGTCTGTCTGGTTCGAATACACGGATTCCCTATTATTCTATCATAATCAAGCCATTTCGTATACTTTTTTTCTTCAATCTTCTGACCTTCATAGGAAAATATTTCTGCCGAAAAAGTACCCAGAGGACTGGTGACAGTTCCAGGAATACAGACTTCCCACTTCATAGCTGCTGTATCATCTTTACAAGCTGTCTCCACTGCCTTGATATCCGCCTTTTTTATATTATTCTGGCCTGACACCGTTCTCCAGTCATTCATACCAGATGATTGTTCCTCTTTTCGAAGAGAAAGCCGCACACCTTCATAAACTCTTCTGGCTTCCATGTTATATGGCAGACTGATTCTTTTTCCTGTCTGCATCTCATGAAGTGCCAGCACTTTCTCATAATGAACTGCTGTCAGGTCTTTCCGTTTACCTGCCAGACTCTCCATCGCCTGCTGAAGTGCATAAATCTGAATGATCTGAGGCTGCGCAAAAAATTTCTCCGTAAAATAATAGCCGGTATCTGTCTGAAATTCTTCCAGTATCTGACTGCTCTGCTGTGTCAGATACTCCTCCGCCTGTGAGATTCTGGCTGCTGTTTCTGCCATATGTGCCGCAGCTTTTGTATTTATCTGCCGCTCCAGTATCGGCAGAATATGATGGCGGATACGGTTTCTGGTATATTCATCAGACAGATTCGTACTGTCCTGGATATGGGAAATATGCTGTTCTTTTAAATAATCGGCAATTTTTTCCCT
The DNA here is from genome assembly GCF_052063845.1 of Blautia sp. HCP3S3_D9. Classification (NCBI taxonomy): domain Bacteria; kingdom Bacillati; phylum Bacillota; class Clostridia; order Lachnospirales; family Lachnospiraceae; genus Blautia; species Blautia sp. HCP3S3_D9. The sequence continues at coordinate 29,016 of NZ_JBQHWS010000021.1, read as the reverse complement.
GCTTAAACATAAAATCGGGCGAATAATCTCTCCATCCACAGGACGCATGGTACAAAGTCCGCGCAGACCAGTTCCTCTGCACAGGTTGTGGATCATAGTCTCAGCAAGATCCTCCTGATTATGTGCCAGTGCTATCTTTATGACATTTTCTGAGTTTCCGCTGTCGTTCTGCCCTTTATCTGCCATATGGGATTCCTGCTTATTCAATATATTACATTTCTTCCTGCAGTCTTCCTGCTCTTTCCCACAGGCACTGATTTCTCTGTGAAAAGCCTCTTTCCTGACAATTCTTCCGGTCTCTTCTTCGCCCATTTTCCATTCCCTGCTCAGTTTCGGCACATCATAATGATAGACTCTGCATGGGATCTGCCATTCCCGGCAGATGTTTTCCACAAAGCTGCTGTCTCTGTCAGCTTCCTTTCCACGTATTCCGTGATGTACATGCACAACCCGCAGCGCAAAACCCAATTCCTGCTGCAATTCCTTCAGCAGATGCAGCATTGCCATGGAATCACTACCTCCGGATACACCCGCAAGGATTACATCTTTCTCCACGATCATTCTGTTTTGCTTTATGTAAGCAAGAACTTCTTTCTTCATCTTCTATCGTTTATCCTTTTTTCTATTATTTCTTCCACACGCCTGCCACCAGCACCGTCATATCATCCCGTGCATGATAATCGCTGTATCCCAGCACCCTCTCCAGAATTCCCCTGCCCAAGTCTTTCGGCGCTTCCTCATGGACATCCATGATGATCTCCTTCATGGTCTCTTCCTCCTTCTGACTTGGAAGTGCATCCAAGACTCCGTCTGTCATCATGATCAGATAATCTCCGTGATAAAGTTTCCTGGTTGCTGTTTCGAAGTCAATCTGCTGTACAAGTCCTGCCGCCAGGCTCTCAGAAGTGATGGATTCTACCCAATGATCTCTTTTGATAAAAGTCGATGCAGCACCTGCTTTCAGAAAATTACAGATTCCTGTATACAGATCCACAGCACAGATATCCACCGTGGAGAACATTCCTTCCTGATCTTTCAGCACCAGCGCGGAATTAACCATCTTCGCTGCTGTTTCCTGGGAAAACCCCGATTCCATGAACTGTTCCAACAGTTCTACAACTGTTTCACTCTCCCTGCATGCCTCCATCCCGGATCCCATGCCATCTGAAAGGCACATAACAAATCTGCCGCCATCTTCCTGCCTGCATACATAATTATCACCGGAAACCTTTTCTTCTTCCCTTGTCAGTCTGGCAACTCCGTAAAGGATCTGATAGCTTACATCTTCGATAAAATGCACCGTATGATATTCCCCATTTACAATACAACGGCTTCCATTTACAGGTACCATCAGACTGCCGCAGACCCCGGAAAGCAACTGCGAGATTTCTGTCATAGAAATGCACTGCCCGCTTCTGGCACGCATGGTAAGAAATACCTGCCTGCGCCCTTTTACCTTGTCCATTACCCAAGCCTGACGCAGGATCACATGGCACTTGCGCAGACTTTTTCGCAAATCTTCCTCAAACTGGGGTGTTCCTCTTTCCAGATCATACAGATCACTTGCTACATTTTCCATGATCTTTGAAACTTCCATCAGCTGCTGTGCAACTGCAAGTCTATTCTCGATCATGCGGTTATCCCACATCAGATTCTGTTTCTCCCGCTGATAATTCTCGGTAACTGCTTCATAATACTGAACCGAACGGGGACATATGCTTGTCCAGTCACCGCGGATACTTCGAATATCCTCTTCATTTCCGATCTCCATAGAACGTACCAGTGTCTCTACTTCCTTACAAAGCTCCTGTGCATGTTCTCCCCAGCAGATTTCCCGCTGATAACATCTGCTGCATACTTTCGCATTCGTATCCTCGATGATCCGCTCGATCTGCCTGCTGCTCAGGTAATCTTTACGGTACGGCATTCCATAAAAAGTATCTGCCAGTTTCTGAAAAGATGCCGCGTATTTCTCCACCCGTTCTTTCTGCGGATGACTTTCCTGCAAAGAGAGCAGTTCTTCTGTATCCGGCAGATTTTCCGCTAAAATAGTTTTTGCCATGTCCCGTATGATCAGCATGATGCTGATAACGAGCATGGCAATCATCCATTCCTGCATATTCTCCCCTCCCCTTGATATTCCCCTTATCATTCTTATCAGAGGTATTATATGGAAAGGGCTCTGAAATATCTGTCAAACTCAGACGAAAAAATCGTAAAAGTTTTCGACGTTTTTATTGCTGTTTCTTAAAAACAGTCTCATTATCCTTTACAAGTCCCAGTTTCTCTCTGGCAACTTCCTCAGCATATTCGTCTGTTTCCATATATTTCTTTAATTTATCAATCTCTTCTGTGCGGTTCTGCTCATCTTCTATCTGCTGCTCAAGTGTGGCGGCTTTAGCATCGTATCCTGTGAGGCGTTCCTGAAGGTCATTACTTTTAAGCATAAGTCCTCCCAGAAGGACTAAAACAACCAGCGCAATCGCAAGCATTCCAAGAGATTCATAACCTACTTTTCTTCTCTTCTTTTTTTTCTTAGAATTACCCAATTTGCCAGCCTTTCTTTCTTAGCGCACTTATACACTTTATATTTCAGAAGTTTACATCTTTTGACCGGAAATAGCAACCATTTTATCAAAAATTTAATAATTATTACAGGAATCTCCATAAGTCTCGTGCAGCATTTTACAAAAATACCGCCAAGTATTCTGTGACAGACGTATGCTCCCAGCAGGAAACCCAGAATCATAAAAAAGCGCAAAATTCCTTCATTTGTCCTGTAAATCTCCGAAAAGATAAAAAATGCACAACACAGCCAGTAGAGAAGATCTTCAATCCCTGCTGCTTTCTCCGAATGTGCAAGGACGTTTCTCAGGGCGATCAGAAGATCATAACACAAAAGGAGAACCGCTCCTGCAGCTACGGTCCGTACCAGAAGAAGTAATTCATGATGAATAAATGTACTCATCTCTTAACGAAACATCCTTTTTAGAAAAGATTCATCTCTGTTATCTGTATTCTTTGACAGATAGGTAAGACTGTCCACTTTTCCTTCCAGATCTACTTCTCCTTTTTCCAGATCGAGCTGCTTCACATGAAGCTGTTCTCCTTTTATTACAAGTTTACCTGCCTGTGTAAAAAGCAGGATTTCTTTTTCATCAAAGGATTTGACATCCTTTACTCCGGTAATTCTGCCGCCCTGACGGTTCTCCAGCATCAGGCTGTGTGTATTATCCATAGCCGCCTCCCGGATTTCTCACTTATCAGTATTTTATGTCCGTCTGGCTTAAAATAGAATTACCAGTATAGCATTGACTGTTAAAGGTATTTATACATACTCTCTACGTCTTCTTTTTTTACGGTCTCTTTTACATCCAGTACTTCGACTTTGACGTTCTTGCTTCCGAACTGGATTTCGATGGTGTCTCCTGTCTTGACCTGTACGGATGCCTTGGCAGGTTTGTCGTTTACAAGGACTCTTCCTGCATCACAGGCTTCATTTGCTACCGTACGGCGCTTGATCAGGCGCGACACTTTCAAATACTTATCTAATCTCATAATTCTGCTCCTGTATCAGATACTCACGAATTGCTCCGCTAACGCTCACGCAATTCTGGAGTATCAAAAAGGGGGAACTTTCGTCCCCCCGGTTATCGTCTTAATTATTATTTACCGTTAACCATATCTTTTAAAGCTTTTCCAGCTTTGAATTTCGGTGCTTTAGAAGCTTCGATCTTCATTGTTTCACCAGTCTGAGGATTTCTTCCCTCTCTAGCAGCTCTTTCGCTTACTTCAAATGTACCAAATCCAACTAACTGGATCTTTCCGCCATTTTTCAGTTCTTTAGAAACGACATCAACGAAAGATTTCAGAACATCTTCTACGTCCTTCTTGGATAAGTTCGTCTCTTTCGCCATAGCTGCTACTAATTCTGTTTTATTCATGGTGTTTCCTCCTCTAATGATCTCTTTCTTGTTTGGTGGCATCTGCCAAAAGCGACAGAGCTCTATCTTCTATATATATACCTTTTTCCCTATATTGTCAAGGTTTTTCAAAAGATTCGGGCAGTTCCGGATGCCCGAAATAGTTACTGTTCACTCCGTTCTCAGTAACCCGAAATATGCCCCTTTTAACATGTACTATATTTTTCAAAAATCAGCAGGATAAACCTCAAAACACTTTTGTGCAAAATCCTTCCAGTTTTCTCTCTGTCGGATGAGATTCTGAAGCTTTTCCACATTTTTCTCAGAAATCCACACCTTTTTGTGCGAATAGTAATAATTTGCCAGTTTCCAGTATTTTTCGGGATAAGTAAAGCGTACTCTCAGGTTCTGCCATTCAGCTTTTGAAATGGGACGGATCCTGTGATATTCCCGGAGCATTTCCTGCGCCAGATTTAAATTCCAGTTATACTTTTCTAGGATTTTTCTCATAAAACGGTACAAATCTGCCATCTGAATGTCAAAGTTCCAGTGCCCGAAATTTGTCACTGCTGCAGTTTCATCTTCCCCTTTCAACATCAGAACATTATGCTGGTTGTATTCTCCGTGACAGACCTGTCCCTCACGCCATACCTTCTCTCTGAGACTGTCGTATTCTGTCTCGTCCAGAAGCTCTACCGCATACTGCGCTCTCTGTAAAAACCACTCCACACTTGCCAGATAATCTTTCTCGAATACACTGGACGCACCTTTTTTCCGGATGAATTTGCGGATCTTGCGAAGTTCCTGATTATGCCGGAGGTATTCATCCCGCAGGGAGCGTTCCCTGTATTCCTCCACAGGTTCCATTTTCATTAAAATATGTAACCTTGCCAGCGTCCGGACACTCTTTATGATATCATCTCTGGATTTGGTGTCGCATTCTCTTCCTTCGTACCAGTGCTGCAGTGTAAAAGCCATCTGGTCTTTATCCTTGCTGACCAGACTTTCCTGTGTATTCTGTAGAAAATAATCGGTATTCATCCCGCATTCTTTTAGATGAAGCAGCAGTTCCTGCTGTTTTTTCAGCTTTTTTTCCGAACCGTGAAATTCCCTCAAAATCAAAAGTCCCTGCGAGGTATAACAAAGCAGGGCCCCCCTTGTCCTTGCAGAACGGTCTGCTGTCAGCTCATACTGAGCCAGAGTGCTTAGTCCGTAATCATACAATGACATATCCCCCTCTTATTTTGATACTTTCTATACATATGAAAAAAATCCGGGGGATATACCCTCGGATTTTTATTGCCAGAAATGTAAACTGTTTTATTTCTTATCCAGCATACCTAATAATATTTCTTTCTGATTTTTCTGCGGATCAGCAAGTACCTCTTCCAGTAAACGGTTCAATGTCTCCCCAATCTCACGCCCCGGCTTATATCCGGCCTGGATCAAATCTTTGCCTGTGATTGCCAGGGTTTTCAGAGATACACACTGGTGCTCGTTCAGGATCACCTCATAGGCTTCTTTTACCTTGTCCAGACGCTCCTGTTTCTCAGCACGTCTGTACTCGCTCTGCGCCAGCATATCTGCCTGCTGCACTTCCAGATAATATGGAAAAAGATCTTCACCGATGCGGTTCACTGCACGGCGGACAGATTTCGTTGTTCCCTCCGGTCTGTCATCATGCCACTTCACCAGGCGGGTTACTTTGCGGATGGTATCGTTGTCGAATTTCAGTCTGCGCAGGATCTGACCTGCCATCTTTTCCCCAGCCTCTCCATGGGTTTTGAAATGATCTCTGCCGTTTTCATCTGTCTTACGCACAACAGGTTTGCCGATATCATGGAGCAGCATGGTGATCCGCAGAACACGGTCTGCACGCACATAGTCAAGACTGTGCAGGATATGCTCTCCGACTGTATAGCAGTGATGAGGAGTATTTTGTGGCGTTTCCATGCAGGCATCAAACTCTGGCAGAAACTCTGCTGTGATCCCTGCTTCATAAGCGACTCTGAGATAATCCGGATGCGGAGACATGAGAAGTTTCACAAGTTCCACCTGAATACGTTCTGCGCTGACATGTTTCAGATTCGGCGCCAGGACTTTCAGTGCCTTACGTGTTTCCGCTTCAATGCTAAAACCAAGCTGTGCACTGAAGCGGACTGCACGCATAATGCGAAGTGCATCCTCTGTAAAACGCTCCAGCGGATCGCCCACACAGCGGATGATCTTTCTATCGATGTCCTCCATTCCGCCAAAGAGATCAACAAGTCCTCTGGACGGATTGTATGCCATAGCGTTAATCGTAAAGTCGCGGCGCTTTAAATCTTCTTCAAGACTTGCCGTAAAGGTTACTTCTTTGGGATGTCTGCCATCTTCGTATTCGCCGTCTACACGGTAGGTCGTAACCTCATAGCCTTCTTTCTCCATAAGAACAGTCACGGTTCCGTGCTGCAGACCTGTATCTACAGTCCTGTGAAACAGTTCCTTAACCTGCTCCGGTTTCGCAGAAGTAGTGATATCCCAGTCATCCGGGGTACGCCCCAGGATAGAGTCGCGGACACAGCCGCCTACTACATAAGCTTCATAGCCTGCATTCTCCAGTATGTGCAAAATTGTCTCAGCATTTTTCGGTATTTCCAGAATCATATGACCATCCTTATCTGTTTAAATTATTATCTTTTCTTTTAGCCAGAAATCCGTGTATAGTTGTTTATACCTGCGCTGGATTTTCTCTGACAGCATATTCTTACTATACACCAACACAGTCCTGTCTGAAAGACTTTTTTATAAATTCTGAAAACCGGCATTCAGATATAATCTGCTGCCGGTTTTCTCTATTGCTGTTTTGTAACTGTTCATTATCTCCTCAGTTACAGCATTCTTCTAAATTAATATGCTCTTCCCCAGTAAACCATCTTCTTAGCCGGTTTTCCACAGCATACGCAAACATCACTTAAGTGTTCCTGCTCAAACGGCATACATCTGGATGTAGCCTGAACATCTTCTTTGATCTTGTCTTCACATGCACGGTCGCCGCACCACATAGCTTTTACGAAACCTGGTTTGTTGACGATAGTGTCTTTGAATTCTTCGTAGTTTGTAGCAACATAAGTATGAGCATCTCTGTGTGCACGCGCACGCTCCAGCATATCCTTCTGGATTGTTTCCAGGATCTCCTGTACTTTCTCTACAAGCTCATCAAATGTAACTGTGTATTTCTCTCTTGTATCACGACGGCAGATTACAGCCTGGCCATTCTCGATATCCTTCGGGCCACACTCGATACGGATCGGAATACCACGCATTTCCTGCTCTGCGAATTTGAATCCCGGACTCTTGTCTGTGTCGTCTACTTTTACGCGGACTCCTGCTGCTTTTAATGCTGCAAACATCTCGTCTGCTTTCTCAAGAACGCCTTCTTTTCTCTGCTGGATCGGGATGATCACTGCCTGTGTCGGAGCGATTCTCGGAGGCAGTACCAGACCGCTGTTGTCACCGTGTACCATGATGATGGCACCGATCATACGTGTTGTCATTCCCCAGGATGTCTGATGTACATACTGAAGTTTATTCTCTTTATCTGTATACTGGATGCCAAATGCTCTTGCAAATCCATCGCCAAAGTTATGGCTTGTACCGGACTGAAGGGCTTTTCCATCATGCATCAGAGACTCAATTGTATAAGTAGCTTCTGCACCGGAGAATTTCTCCTTGTCAGTCTTCTGTCCCTTGATAACTGGGATAGCAAGTACTTCTTCGCAGAAGTCTGCATACAGGTTCAACATCTGAATAGTACGTGCTTCTGCTTCCTCAGCTGTTGCATGAGCAGTATGACCTTCCTGCCATAAGAACTCACGGGAACGAAGGAATGGACGTGTTGTCTTTTCCCAACGTACTACAGAACACCACTGATTGTATACTTTCGGCAGATCTCTGTGAGACTGGATCTCTTTTGCATAGAAATCGCAGAATAATGTCTCAGATGTCGGACGTACGCACAGACGCTCCTGCAGCGGATCCAGACCACCGTGAGTTACCCATGCAACCTCAGGTGCAAATCCTTCTACGTGATCTTTCTCTTTCTGGAGAAGAGATTCCGGGATAAAGATAGGCATGTATACGTTCTGTACGCCTGTTTCTTTGAATCTTCTGTCCAGTTCATGCTGGATATTCTCCCAGATCGCATATCCTGCAGGTTTAATCGCCATGCAGCCTTTAACGCTGGTATATCCGCAAAGTTCAGCTTTCTTTACAACGTCGGTATACCACTGGGCGAAATCGTCTTCCATGGATGTGATGGCTTCTACCAGTTTCTTGTTGTTTGCCATGATTGTTTCTCCTTTTTATGTGATTGTGTTGATCCTGAGTCAAAATAACACCATTGACGATTTGCAAACTTACTGTCCACTCCCGGTAATGTTCCTAATGGAAATACCCGCAGACAGCAGTTTCAAACGTTCTGTTATTTTCTTACATTTCTCAGGATATAGTCGCGGCGGAATGCATATTCTTCTTATTTTTCCTCTATAAATAGATTCCCTTATCTGCTCCACAGTACAAAAATCTGCCATTTTTATAATCCGGCAAAATCTGCCATATTACAAAAAACGAAAAAAAGAAGCCCAGCATCCCTCACAAGGGACCGAAAGGCTTCGGCGGTACCACCCTAATTAGCACTGTACCCAAATGCCTGCACATTGCTCGCTCTTCTTCCGATAACGCAGGAAAAAACGCCGTACTTCAATTGCACGGGGCTCCGAGGCCGGTTCCATAATTCGCGCACAGAATCCTTCCACCAGATGGATTCCTCTCTGGGATTGCTCCTTATGTACTATTCTCTTCATCGCCGTATATATTTGCATTTGGTTTTATTTTATTTGAAATGGACTGATGTGTCAAGAGTAAAAATTACATTACTGGGCACGAAATGAACAGTAACAAAATTACACCTCAATTGTAATCTTACGTCCTGTTCGGTTGTATTTGTAATAACGAACTCCTGCTGCATCCAGCATTCTTTTTGATGCGATCACTGCCGGTGTATTGGCATATTTATCGCAGTCATACACAATCGTCTTAATCCCTGCCTGAATGATTGCCTTGGCACATTCGTTGCACGGAAACAATGACACGTAAAGCTTCGCACCTTCCAGGCTTCCGCCTCTGTAGTTAAGGATTGCATTCAGTTCACTGTGGGTCACATAGAAGTACTTTGTATGAAGATCATCCCCTTCTCTCGCCCAAGGAAATTCATCATCTGAACATCCTTTCGGAAATCCGTTATATCCCATGGAAAGGATTTTGTTGTCTTCACTTACAATACAGGCGCCAACCTGTGAATTCGGATCCTTGGAACGCATTCCTGACATCATGGCAACTCCCATGAAATACTCATCCCATGACAAATAATCTGTACGTTTACAATTTTTATCCATGCTACTTCCCCCTTGTTAAAGAGAGCCAGAAACTGTTCCATACTTCCCTTCAGTACTATCACAGTTTCTGGCTATTTTATCCTTTTGTTTTTCAATACATTCAGTAAGTTCAGAGTAGTCAGGCGGATAAAATCATTCGCTTCACTACTTGCTTATAACTTACTCTTCGTCTGTTAATCCCAGACAGCGTCTGCTGATTATTCAGTTTCCATCTGGTTGATTCTTCTGATGTGTCTTTCATCATTGGAAAATGGTGTATTTAAGAAAGTCTCCACAATCTTAGCCGCAAGTCCAGGACCTACAACTCTTCCGCCAAGTGCAAGGATATTTGCATCATTGTGAAGTCTTGTAGCTTCTGCTGTAAAGCAGTCTGTGCAGACTGCAGCTCTGATTCCCTTAATTTTGTTTGCTGTAATGGAAATTCCAATACCTGTTCCACAGAACAAAATTCCTTTTTCACATTCACCATCAAGGATTGCATGTGCAACCTTCTTTGCATATACCGGATAATCTACGGATTCCAGACTGTCACAGCCATAATCCTTATACTCAATCCCTTTCTCATCCAGATACTTCTTAATCTCCAGTTTCAATTCATATCCACCGTGATCACTTCCTAAAGCTATCATTTCCTTTTTTCCTCCTGAAATAAATTTATTTATATTTCTTCTGACCCTTTCCTTCTTTATGTTATACAAATGATCAGACAATACACTTAAAATAATCTGCCACTGCCACAAACAGTAACACTTACTCCTCCACTCGAATAATCTTATGTCCTGCTGCCTTCAGCAGACGATTCATAATGGCCTGTCCCATTCTCGGTGTATAAAATGCCTCTGAATAAATAGACTTGACCGCGCTCTGGTCAAAATCGCGAAGCACTTCATACAGATGATGAGCAATCGTTTCCTCTTCCTTTCGGCTTCCGATACTGACTACCAGACCCTCCGGATATCTGTCTTTTGTCTCGTCTGTTGCAATGATACCAACCTGCTCGCCACGTGCTTTCGCCTCTGCTGCCAGCTCATTGATCTTCTTCACAACCGCTTCTTCGGAACCTTCAACAATTGCCAGATCTGCCTTCGGTGCGTAATGACGATATTTCATCCCCGGTGCTTTCGGGCGGACTTTGCTGTCAGCCGCGATCAGACCCTTGTCCATTCTTACATCACCCAGAGTCTCCTGAAGCATCTCCAGAGAAATATATCCCGGACGCAAAACTACCGGCACATCCTCTGTAAAATCAACGATTGTCGACTCAAGGCCGATACCCACCTGGCCTCCGTCAATGATCATCTCAATCGCTTCTCCAAGATCCTCCTCAACATGCTGTGCAGTAGTCGGACTCGGTCTGCCTGAAGTATTTGCACTTGGTGCAGCCACATATCCACCAGCAGCTTTGATCAGTTCCTGCGCGATTTTATCACTTGGGAAACGCACCGCCACACTGTCCAGACCACCCGTAGTCTCCCTCGGTACCAGATCTGACTTCGGAAGAATCATAGTCAGCGGTCCCGGCCAGTATTTCTTTGACAGAATCTTCGCTTTCTCCGGAACCTCTGCCACGATCGGCGCCAGCTTATCAAACTCTGCAATATGCACAATCAAAGGATTATCCGATGGTCTGCCCTTCGCCGCATAAATCTTCATAGAAGCCTGCGGATTCAGCGCATCCCCACCCAGACCATAAACAGTCTCCGTAGGAAACGCAACCAAACCACCCTGTTTCAAAATCTCTCCACCACGACGAATAGCTTCCATATCAAGCTTGTCCGCTGTCATGGATACAACTTCTGCTTTCATTATATTCCTGCCTTCTTTTTATCTTAATTTAATCTATTATTCCACAACTGTTATTGTACACGATTTTTCCATATTTGTCTCTATATTTATTCGTATTTTACAAAGCTGATTTTTCCGCTTCATTTTTGTTCCATTGATATTTCTATTATCGCACCTCAATCCACTGATCAATATTTCTGAAATGCACCGCCTGAAGCTTATCCACATCCACAAGTTTTGGAAAACTTTTTCTGATGATCAGGACTCCATTTTCTTTATCCTGTTTTTCTCCACCGCCACTGATTTCTCCTATAGTTGTATCAAAATCCACGACGTTTCCATCTTCATAACGTACACGATCTATATCTGTCCTGATATAAAGATCCATGCCATAATCTGTTCCTGTATACTCAAATCTGTTTCTTTCGTCGTCATACACTTTCATAGCCTCATTATAGTCAAGATACAGCGACCACAGAAGCGGAGATACCTCCATCTTTTTCATAGTGATCTCATAACCTCCAAAATCACATTTCCGGTTTACCTCCAGACTTGCCGGAGGTTTCACTGTGCCTAAAGTCCATTTAAAATTCCAGGTTCCTTCTGTCAGCACATTCTCATCCTCTTCATACTTTCCTTCGTCCGTAAGGTTTCTTAATGAAATTTCAACTATTCTGTTACTCAGATCATAATCACTGTCATAGGAAAGAAAAACATTAAAATATTTAAGATGTGCAGAATTTTGATCTTCTTTTAATAAAGTATCCTGTTCTACTCCCGTGCTGAGACTTCCAAGTCGATCCTCATCATCTCCATACACTTCTGTTCCATCAATCTTGAAGTGCAACACTTCCTCAAAAGAAGTATTGTCATCCATAACAATACTGTCATCCGTTTCCACTTCAAAAAATGCAAACAGAAATCCCTGATCCTGTATGGAATCTGTTAAAGTAACAGTTACACCATTCTGTGTCTCTGACTGATTAATATTCTGGATATAGTTTGTTTCCTGCAGCGTCTCCTGCTGCTCTTCTGATGGTTCCAGCCTCTTTACCAGATGATCATTCCATTTAAAAAACTCATTTGTCGCTACAGTAACGACCATACCGGCACAAAGCACCGCTGCTGCGATCAGCACACGAACACGAATTTTCTTTTTCTTATATCTCTTGTCTGCTGTATCATCTTTTTCAATACATTCCAGGGTCTCTTCGAACTTCTCATGAAAATCATGTGGTACTTCCGGTGCTATATCTTTCCATTTATTTTCTAACATGGCATTTTCCCCTTTCCGGTCACTTTATTTGACGTTTTACTGTTCTTCCTCGAAATTGGTGATTTCTCTTCCTCATCAGAAAGCTGTACCTTCAGAAAATCTCTTGCCCGTGAAAGTCTGCTCTTAATCGTTCCTTCCGGAATCTCCAGAATCTCACTAATCTCCTTCTGAGAAAATCCTTCTATATAATATAAAGTTACCAAAATTCTTAAATCTTCCGGAAGCTCCATAATCGCCATATATAAATGATGGTACCGATTCTCCTCAGACAGCCTTTCATTATCCATATAGTCTTCATATGGAACAACCTTTTTCTGTTTTCGAAGAATCCCCTTACATTCATTGATCAAAATCCTAGTAATCCATGTTCTGAAGAACTTCTCTTCTTTTAACATGGGAAGTTTTTCATATACTTTTAGAAGAGTCTCCTGCACAGCATCGCCACAATCAGCATCATTTTTCAAAATAGACTTTGATATATGATACAACATAGTCTCTGCATTTCGAACCTCCCTGATAAATGCATCTTTCGTCATAATCTGTTTTCTCCTTCTCTCCGGCCGGATTTGTACACGTGTTTATTTTTTTCTTTTACACTAATTAGATGCACATAAAAGTAACTCGGTTCTTAATAATAACAGATTTTTTCTTTTTATTCAGCTTTAAGCAAAAAAATGAGAGGTATCTGTGTTTACCTCCCATTTCTACAGCTCTACTTCTATTTTATTTTTGAAGCATATGGATAAACTCATCCGTATTCGGTTAAATCCATATCCTTCTTTCTTATTTTCTGATCGCCTTTATACAATATTTATAAATTCTTTTATAGGTACGTGTAGAATAGTGAACGCCATCATCTATATTTCCCTTAAATTCATTGTATGTACTGTAACCGTTTTCCATCAGATACTTATAGGTATCTATCCATTGAAATCCGTTATTTAATCCACTCTGTAATCTGTCATTAAAATAACGTAACTGTGCTTCTTTTCGGGTTGGTTTCATTGCTGTATTTACCGAATTTACAGACATATAGAACAATCTGCAGTTACTTTCAAGTTCCTCTGCAAGAGTGTTCATATATGCAAGATATGCATTTACCTCACCTTTATAATCAACCCCATTCCCGAAATTATGACTCGAAAGATCATTCACGCCAAGATTAAAAATAACTGCTACAGGCTTATCTGAATCTGACTACAGACGGGCAATTTCACTTTCCAACAGTCTCTCCCCTGCTGTTTCAAACCAGTTCAGACCCTCTCCTGACTTACACACAAATGATACTTTCGAAACTGCTTCCTTTCCATATTCCTGAAGAAGAGTCTTCTGCAAAAAATATGTTCTAGAGTCTCCCACAAAAATAACTCCGGAATACTCCGACAACTGACCTGCCAGATTACCGACCTGCAAATCCGGCTCCTGTTTCCAGTTATACATAACTGCATATAAATGAGTTTTCTTCTTTACCCGTATCACCTGTCCTGCCTGATACTGCGGATTCTGAGTCTGACCCGGCTTCGTACTTCATCCAAGAAAAGTATATCCGGTCTCGTTCTTTATTTCAGGAAGTGTCACTTTTCCATTACTGTCTGCTTTTCTTGTTATCGTAGTCCCATCTGCCTGATGAAAAATAACTGCCTTCTGAGAAGCAGATGAAATCGCTCCTGTTCCCTCCGACGGAGCCAGTGATTCATCCTTCTTACTATCCGAATATGTAAAAGATGTGAAGCTTGTGGTTCCTTTTTCCACATCGTAAACCCTTACTTTGCTGGTTTTCGCAAAAGCAGCTTCACAAAAAAATGAACTACAGCAAATCGCCCCTGTCAACATCATGATCACCATTTTTTTGCTATAATGTCTAACCTGAATTCTTTGTTTACTCATTTCAAAACTCTCCCTTTCTGTCATGTGAATATTCACACTCCTCATTTACTCCTACTACTTATACAGTGTCATCTTTTCATTTTTCCACTGTAGAAACATATTTTTCTTATATATTACACATACATTATCATAATACAATCGTAATCCATATCTGTAAATTTTACTTTTTCACCTGATAATTATTTCCCCAAAACCATTCCAGTCAATAACCAGCGTAAAAAAATATTTCATTTCCTGTGCATTTGCAGGGTACTTAGATATTCTTAGCCGGCAAAATCTGCGTTATGAGAAATCAGAGACACTGTCTGAGCCGTAGGCGAGTTTGGCTCTGATTTCTCATGCCTTTAGCAGATTTTTGGCGGCTTAGAATATCTTAATGCCCGAAACCGCACAGGAAATGAAATATTTTTTTATGCGTCCCTCTTGACTGCAAAAGATTACCTCCGACGTTCTTTACAAAAATGCAAAAAATGGCGACACAAACTGCCGCCATTTTTCGCCCTCTTACTTATTAACTTTAAGAATATAAGTACTATACTCCTCATCCTGGAACACCACTTCACCAAGCGCCTTCAGCACATCCTCATTCAATGCATCCCCATATTTCTCCCTCTCCTTCGATCCGACAAAAATATAAGAAACATCATACTCTTCCAGCAGTTCCTTCACATACTCCACATCCGAAGAAGTATAAATATCCTCAATATCCGCACTCTTCTCATTCAGATCCGCAGTATCATCTCTCCACAGCCACTCATGCACATACCATCCCAGCACAGTCGGCAGCCCGGTCATAGCAGAAACACGTTCATATCCACTATAGCTGTCTCCATTCGCTTCAAGTACGACCGGCGAACCTTTCACTTTCTTCTTCATCCATTTAATACCAGCTACATCCTCCGCGAAATCATTTGACAGGAACGATGTCGCATTCAGTCCTTTATATTCGGCCGGATCCCATACCTTGCCAAACCAGGAATGCACACTGTTTCCGAAATATCCAAATGTCCAGCAAAGCAGCACCAGCCCGATCACTGACACCACCTTAAACACTTTCTTCTTCGCTGTCACCAGCATACGGAAAATACCATATCCCATCGTCATCCCAAACAACATATACGCCTGATAAGTCAGCTTAAACATGGTATTCGCTCTGGCATTTCCATTCTCGTAAATATCTCTCACATAAACAAACTCCGGAATCGCGATCAGCCCGATGGCACAGAGTCCCATAATAATTGCAAAGAGATCCGGTACAGAAATCGCTTTCATCAGTTTATATAGACTTCTGTTAGCACCGCCGCGAAGCTTCTCCCAGATAATGCAGACGATCAGCAGAACTGTCAGAACCACCGGCAGTCCCCACAGGATCAACAGCTGATGGATCATAGAATGATTCTGCGCGATTCCTACGCCCTTAAACATACTGTCAAACTGTAAAGTAAACGGCAAAGAAACAACATAGGAGATTACAATGATCTCCACTGCCTGAACCACAGTCACTGCCAGGATTTTCTTTACCTTACCATCAAACTGCGCAATATTGGTAAACAGCACCACTCCACCGGTTACCACGAAATATATAATAAAATCCCAGAAATTCGTAAACCGGAACATACCGATCATCACTGCTGCCAGCAGAATATGTGGAATCAGCAGCTGCTTTTTCCAGAACTGTTTCCGGCCCGGTTTCATGATTATTGCTTCTCTCATCCGCACATCTCGCATCCATGCATAGAGAAGGCCTACCAGAAACAGTACAAACATCACATTGACTACATGCGCATGAAGATCTCCCAATACAAAAGAATAGCACGGAAATTCATGGATTGTCTTATCCGGCACATCCGGATTGTAACCGATATAGCGTGTCGCATCCGGGAACCAGTAGCTGTCCACTTCTTTTCCCTGCAGTTTCTGGATCCATGGAATGATCTTGCTGTAAACCACATAATGCATATTTCCCGCAATTGATACGGAAAGTCCTGCAACAATCCCAGATACAGCCGGTACACAGCGTTTCTTTCCTGTCAGACTTCCCTTAAGCCTGTCCACAGACATCTGATGAACCAGTGAAAACGGCAGTATAAATGCAAATGCCGCCACAAAAGTACGCATCAGATTATAAGTAAGCTCCACTTTACTTCCCGTCAGCTTCGTAAGAAATACTGCGAAATACTGACCGCCATAATAATAGTTGATCGTGCCTTCGGAATACCACAGATCTCTTGCCGGGAGTGTCGTGCTTCGCATCATAGCTTCCATGAACCCATAATCCATAAACTTCTCAGTTCCGTAAGCCTGCGGGCGGAATCCTGCGAAATAAGTCCACATCAGGAAAAATGCAAAGAACAAAATCTCTTCCCAGTAGATCAGCTCTCCCTTTCCATTGGGAATGCAGTCAATTCTCTTCTTCATCTGGATATGATACAGAACTCCACATACAACCGCACACGCCAGTGATACCCCGATACATGTCACAGCTGTAAAAGACAGAATCTTCACTGACACAAGCAGCCAGGTGAGAAAGCCTGTCACTGTAATCGCCAGAACTTTCGAGAACATCCAGCCTTTGTCTTCAAATCCTGCAAACAATCTTCCTGTTACAGGCATGGCAACCATTCCCATCAGGAACGCCAGCAGCCACCAGGTCCAGAATGTCCAGACATCTCCTTTTAATAAAAATGCAGACATCCCTGTGAGGACTGCTGCAAGAAGCACTCGCGGTGCCCATTTTTTCATCCGTATCTCCTCCTCTTACCACTTATTCATTTTAATTTTACTCACGCTTTCCCTGTTTCTGTAACTTATCACTCACCTGACTCACCAAATATCTGCAATCCAATTCTAAATCAGATACAAGAAAAATTCCTGCCAAGAACGCTTTATTGTTATAGGAACATTACAGAGTAATTTCCTGTAACATAATATAAGCATCTGAATTACTCAGAAGTCTTATAAATCCGTATCCGTCCGTCTTCTGTCTCGTACACTTTCTCATACGTGGCAGCAATCATATCCTCCACACACTGCTGCTGTTCAAACTCAGAACCTTCTTCGAACAAGATATGTGTGATCTTCTCCTGTTTCACTACGTTTTTCAGTTCTTCGCTGTCCGTTGTGGTATAAATAGTCACCGCCTGCGCTGCCCTGTAGTTCGTGTCGTATCCTGCCGACCATGCATAATACGGCCAGCCGCAATAGAGCATCGCCCCAGACATTGTCACTTCATTCATGCTGTACTCCGGAGTCAGCAGCAAATCATTTTTCTCCAGATTCTCTGCCAGCCATTTCGTCAGATCACTGTTCATATTTACAGTCACACGTCTGCCCGGTCCATTGTCCTTTATGATTACCACAAAATCATAAATACCCGTTATACTCAGACATAAAGCTAATACTACAGCCAGTATCTTTCCCGTAATTCTTAATGCCTTAGACTTACCTGATTTATTTAACTTCTTTGCATCTATTCTCTGCTCTCCTGTTGTTTCAGCACCTATGACTGCAATTTCCATTGTGTCAGACCGGAGAGATCCGCTCCACAGACTGCATACCGACCATGCCCAGAAGATTGCCAGAAATGCATAAGAAATCATAATATATTTATGATTTACATTAATATCCGGTGTCATTAAAAGTACAAATGCGAAGATCGTTGGAAAAAGAAATCCCATCAGGATCGTTCGTTCCCGTCTCCTCATAAACCACACCAGCACTGCCAGACCAAGAAAAAATATCCCGCTCATCCAGAACAGATACTTGATGACTCCCAAGACTGTCTTCTCTTCTGCCAGAAATCCCAGATAAATCTGCGGACTCATCGTACTTCCTGAAATAAAAATCTTCGTCTGAAGCCAGGAAAAGAGAATCGTAACAGCCGCTGTAACAGCATAATCAATTTTTCCGTCCGAAAAAACTGCAAATCCGCATAGGATCAGCAGTCCGCCGATTACTGCTGCTCCGTTCCAGAATGCACATAAGCCAAGAAACAATCCCATAAGCAACGCCTGCTCCAGATTTCTGCTCTTCCAGCCCTCTTTTGAAAAAATACGATTCTTCATCCAGAGGAAACCTTTTTCCTTATGGGCAGTCCCTGCTTCCAGCCAATCCATAAACAGATACAATGCCAATGTCACCAGCAGAAGTCCAAACGCCAGATGTTTCTGATTCAGATAAACATTAAAATTCCACAATCCCCAGTTTTCATTGGCGGTATATCCAATAAAAGTCGTATTTTCACTTAAAGTTTCCAGCAGATCACCTGCCTGAATATGCTCCCATGCAAATCGGAAAAATGCCATTCCGCTTCTGAAGAAAAACAGAAAAAGCGTTACCACTCCACCGCACATTTTTCCCGTAATCCTCAATGCAAGCTGATACAGCAGCATGAGAAATCCTAGAAGCGAAGCAACACTTACAATATTGTAAGCGAAATCCATCCGTAATCCAAGATATTCCAGATTTCCGGACAGAAACTGAAACATGAAGTGATATTTCACATCTGCCCCGCCATAATGCGGATACTGTGTGGGGAAATTATTTCCAAAGGAAAAAGAACGCATCATTGCCGTATGCGGTGCATAATCTCCATATACAGTCAGTCCGGAATATAGAATACCGTCTTTTATATAAAAGACGTAGAACATCATATATGTAATAAACACTGCCAGCAATCCAAACAGAATCGCTTCTCTCTTAAAAGTTTTTTTATTGCTTATCAGCTTCTCTGTCGTTTTGGTTCTTATCTTCTTACTTTCTTCGCTTCCCGCCGCTGTCCTCTTATGGCTTCGTACTGCTGTCAATATCAGAAGCAATGCTGTCCCCGTCATGGCAATCGCATTTCCGTATAACAATGGATTCGTAACTTTGCCAACTACACTGAAAAACCAGGAAATAATGTACACTGTCCATGTCAATAAAAGGATTCCTGCACCAAATGAAGCCGGAAGTATCAGCCAGATCCGATTAACGCCAGGTACACTTCTCCTTTCTTCCGTCAGCATCTTCGACACTTCATATCCTAACATTCCTGCCAGGATCAGATAAATAATTCCAAGCATAATCTCTCCCTGTGCTCTTTCTACCTTAAATATTGTCAAACGGATAAAATCATCCGCTTCGCTACTTGCTCATAACCAAATAACTGCTCCGCAGTTTATCAGAAGGAGCTCGCACTCCTCCTGCTACAAGCAAGTCCCCACCCACTGCCTATTGCTTTTCGCAATTGAAGCAGGGGGCTTACCTGATTTTGTTAAATCGCTATCAGTATAGCAAAAAACTCTACTTATTAAAAGCATGTTCACATAAATTAAACATTTTGTCGTTCGAATTATTTCTGCCCCATTGTCGTTTACGCCATATTTCTACATACATACTCTGAAACCGCATTTATTCTTTCAGATATGCGTCAATCCCCTTAGCTACCGCTTCTGCCACCTTTTTCTGATATTCTTCTGTCTGAAGAAGTTCTGCTTCTTTGGGATTAGTCAGAAAACCGCATTCCACAATATTCAGCACACTTTCACTTCTCTTCAACAGATAATACGTTTTATTTCCTTTTGCCACTCTCGGACGTGCCACTTCCAGTCCTGTATTTAATTCTTTCTGGATCAGTTCTGCCAGTTCTTTGCCCTGCGCTGAATCTTCATAATAGAATACCTGCGGTCCATAAACTTCAGAATCCTGATAACTGTTCTGATGAATACTTACACATAATACCGGTCTACATTCCTTGATTATAGCAATTCTTCGCTGCATATCCTGCGCTTTCTGGTTTCTACTGTCCTCATCGTAAAGGCCCTTATCCTCCTCGCGCGTCATAACCACTGTATATCCTTTTTCTTCAAGAATCGCCTTCAGCTTTACTGCGATCTGCAGGTTGATTCCTTTTTCCTCCAACCCTCCCACTCCTATCATCCCGGGATCAGCTCCGCCGTGCCCCACATCCACCAGAACTGTTCTGGAATTGTCTGCCGTGCTCATTGTTCCTGCTACCTGTGCCGCCTGCTTCGACAGAATCAGGAAACTCACAAGCAACAGACACGCCATCAGAAACTCCATTCCATACCCTTTCATATAATTCATATAAAAAACACCTCCGGACATATTTATAGTTCCCGGGAAATATCTCTTTCCCCGAACTGCTATACTTAATATATGTCTCAGAAGGTGTTTTTAGAGCCTGTATGAAAATCTCACACAGTTATTTCTAGTTTATTCCATTTTCAAAACAATAGTAACTGTTCAGTACCTTCACAGTGAACTGCTGAATAGTTACAAATAATATTCTGTTATATTGATTAGTTCAGATTATCCGAAATTACCTGCCAGATTCCGCTGTTCTCGAATCCAAGCTTCCATGCAGAAACTCCTGCAAGATTGTATTTGGACACAAGCTTCACTTTCTCTGCAATAGACTGGGAATCTTCCAGCCAGATCTGATAGGTCGAATTATCAATATCATAAGTTCCATAATTCTGGGATGTTGTCTTATCCCAGTAAGTTTCTACATTATTCTCAGCGATTACCTGCTGTGCCTGATCCATACCAATGGCTTCACTGGTCACATTTCCGCCAGTTGTTCTCCAAAGCCTGGTATAAAACGGTACTGCATTGATCACACGCTCTGCCGGAACCTCTGCCAGTGTATCCTGTACACCCTGCTCTACCCAGGGAAGAGATGCCACAGAACCCGCATCGGAACCTACATAGTGCTCATCATATCCCATAATAATTACATAGTCCACAACTCTGCCCTGCTCTGCACGGTCATAATGACTGGTAAAGTCTTCCGGAACCGGATTATCTACAGAGAGAACCAGATTGTTCTTATGGCACTCTATGGAAAGCTCTCTCAGGAATTCCAGAAAATGAATCCCCACATCTTCACTGAGAGATTCAAAGTCCACATTGATGCCATCCATTCCCACGCCTGTAGCAGCCTGGATCAGCTGACTGATAATGTTCTGTCGTGCCGCTGTGCTGGAAAGAGTTTCTGTTGTGCTCACATCCTGTGTAAAGTTGTCAATGAGCCCCCATACTTTAAGTCCTTTTTCATGTGCCTGAGCTACATAATCTGCGCTGGCAATACTTGCAATATTTCCGGATGTATCTGTCAGATAAAACCAAGTCGGTGAAATTACATTTACACCTGTCATATTCGCAGTTGCATCTGCAAAATATGCATTTGCATCTGTGGAAGTCACCTGATGCCATACCATATTGACTTTCTCATCCATTGTCAGATATGAATACTGCTCTCTTTCAAAATTCCTCTCGAAAGTTGTCTCTGAAGCTTTTCCAACTTTCTTCTTATCTATATAACCAATATATCCATCATCTGTCGCTACCTGATCCCAGTTGTCCAACTCCTCAATCAGACGAAGCTGCGTTCCCTTCTTTACAGAAGTAATGATTTTAGACTTAATTCCTCCGCGGTAACGGATACTTGTATTCTTCTTGACTTCTACTGTCTTAATATTATCGAAGTTATACTGAATGGAAACCCTGTATGGTTCTTTAGAAATATATGCGTCTATATCCGTATACTGCTGTATATAGGAAAGATTCAGATATACGGTACCATCTTTCAGCCATACCTGATCACCTGCTTCGGAAGCTGCCGATACAGAAGTAAGTTCAGAAGGTGTGGCATAAAGTACTTTCTGATCTGCTGAATCCCAGTAATATCTCTGATTCAGATATGTATTTACCACATCCAGAGGTAAATAAACTCTGTCTCCGTCGATAAGACCGCGGTCTTCCAGCTTCTCTGTTCCAAGAATCAGTGCAATCTCCCCGTCTGCCACCTGTCCGTAATATTCATTTAAGTCCATTTTCTCTGTGGAAGGAACATATTTCATTACGACATGGCTGACAATTCCGATCACAGCTACCAGCAAGACCAGAACCACAACTGCAACTATCGGTTTATACTTTTTGTCCATATTATTCTTCCTTTCGGTAAAATTGTTGCCGTTCGGTCTAAGTATACCATAAATGATTATAATTGTATTGCTTTTCATATTTTTTTTATATTTAGATTGTGCCGACAAGCTGATTCTTGAAACAATCTTGCAGGATAAATTTTTTATTTCAAGGCGGAAATTAGAAATTTAGATAACAGACTCGAGATTATTCAAGAAATCAACTTGTTGGTACAATATGCTGCCTGAATGTTTCCTGTTTACTTCGTTCTCATGTAATACACTTCACAGAATAGTGGTGTGTAAACAGGAACTATGCAGAGACATTATGAACATCGGGGGACTGTACCATAACTTTTTTCAGGCAGCCTTTATCTTTTGTGCTTTCTGCTATTTTCTTTTGTTATTTCTCTTTGACGAAATCGAAATCTACACGAGCGATTCGTCCTTTTTCATCCTCCACGTAATCCCGCATATAACCACCGCCCTCTGCAATCTGACAGGCTTTTGCAATTGATTTTGGGTTACTGATCATACCGTCGAGATACAGGGAAATCCCCTGATCACAGTAACTTTTAAGTTCATTTTCCAGTGGTTTACGCAGGGCTTTCTTTTTTGCACGTGATATATTTTCCGTAAGCTTACCTCCTTTCTCTGAAAAATCATGATTTTAGAAAGCACCTTATCGGCTGTTGAAAAAACAATATCCCTGCTGTACTTATTTATCCTGGGAAATTTACCTGTGTACTGCCACGGCAGGAACGCCGCATGAATGATCGACAGCAAGGTTTAGAAAAAATAATCTTATAGGTTAATGTTCTGACTCTCTTATAGGAACCGCAGGTCCATTGCTTCTTCTGCCTATTATTATACCTGTTTTCTGTTTTGATGCAAGGACTTTTATTCATTTATGTGTTTTTTTCGTTTTTGTTTCCAAAAATTTAATATTTAGGAAGATTCCTTATCTTTACATTTTGCAGTTTCCTGTTATATAATATAGTGTATAGAATTATATTTGCAGAAAAGCTTTCTGCAGCACATATTATACAGCAGAAGGATTTTAATAATCCGGCAATTCTGCAACGTTATTTAGATAGGATGTGACAACATGAAAATAGAAAAAATCAACGACAACCAGATACGCTGCACTTTGACAAGAGATGATCTTGAAAGTCATCAGATCCGTATCAGTGAATTAGCATATGGCACAGATAAAGCCAAGAAACTTTTCCGCGATATGATGCAGCAGGCCCAGATACAGTTTGGTTTTGAAGCAGATAATATCCCATTAATGATTGAAGCGATTCCGGTCAGCACTGAGAGCATCATCCTGATCATCACAAAAGTAGAGGATCCGGAAGAACTCGACACACGCTTCTCCAAATTCGCCCCGTTTAAGGGTAATGAGAAGACAGACACTGTCCAGCTTGACGGCGCAGACAATATCATCGATATTTTCCAGAAGCTTTATGAAGCTAAAGTAAAGAGTGCACAGGCTAAAGAGAAAACCTCTTCCAGAACTACTGCTCCGGCAGATAAGGATAATACAACTCAGGTTCCTGATGTAAATCTTATCCGGCTTTACGAATTTGAAACACTGGACGATGTGATCGATGCAGCTCATGGACTGAATGGTTATTTTGCAGGTTCCAATACTCTGTACAAAGATCCTGCTGATGAAATTTACAAACTGGTCATCCACCAGTCTTCTCTCTCACCTGAAGAATTTAATAAAGTATGCAATATTCTCACCGAATATGGTCGCGGAAAGGCATTCACTGTTTCCGGTGAAGCTTATCTGAAAGAGCACGGTGAACTGATCTCAGTTTCTGCACTGCAGCAGCTGGTACAATTATAATCACAATGAGCATTTCTGTAATACCAAAAGAGCAGAAATGCTCTTTTTATATTTAAAAGGAGTAAATTCTGTCTTCAGAACTTCAAATCTATGGAGAACGCTTCAGCAGCCAAAAATGGGAGGTTCCGATATATTCAGAACCTCCCATTTATATGTCAGTTTTGTGCTGACTGATTATTCACCAAGAAAATCGTTGATCTGGTTAACAAGAACGTCTGCGTCCAGTCCGTGAACCATAGCAGCCTCTTCCAGAGATTCCATCTGAGAAGATGGGCATCCAAGGCAATGCATTCCTGCTCTCATAAGAATTGGTGCGATATTTGCGTCAATCTGAAGAAGCTGACCGATCAGCATATCTTTTGATACTTTAGCCATTGTAAATTTCCTCCTTAATTTTACTCAGCATTTATCGTTTCCATATTTTCTGCCCTGCATTCATTCTGCACAACATCCGCATATGGCACTTTCTGCTCAGCTTTATATAGCTTCTGATATTATAATACTATTTTACTCTGGAATCAACAGCAATCTCTGATTTTTATTATCAGATTTTATCATCTTTCTTCCCTGAAATACGGAAGTCCCAGCGCAGCCGGCGGCTGATGTTCTTTCTTCTTTCGGAAGCTTGTAAATACAAGTACGATAATGGTTACCACATATGGCAGTGCCTTAAATACTTCCTGCATGCTTCGGCCAAGTCCCGGAATATACAGATACAGGATGTAAAGAGCTCCAAACAGAAATGCTCCCCAGATGGCATTCAGTGGTTTCCAAAGCGCGAAGATTACCAGTGCAACTGCAAGCCATCCTCTGTCTCCGAATCCATTGTCTGTCCAGGTTCCGCCCGAATATTCCATTACGAAATAAAGTCCGCCAAGTCCTGCCAGACCAGCACCGATACAGGTTGACAGATATTTGTACTTGATAACATTGATACCTGCAGCATCTGCAGTTCCCGGATTCTCACCGATGGCACGGAGGCTTAATCCCGCTCTTGTTTTAAAGAGGAAATAGGATAACACAACTGCTGCAATGATGCAGAGATATGTCAGGAATCCATAGTTAAACAAAATTCCTCCAATAACCGGAATCTTCGATAATCCCGGAATTTTTGCCGTATAGGCACTCCCTGTTACTTTTACGGAAATCTGACCAACACCGCCTGCAAGCTTGGAGATGGAACCACCGAAGAAGTTACCAAAACCTGTACCAAAGATTGTCAGCGCAAGACCTGTTACATTCTGATTTACACGAAGTGTGATAGTCAGGATACTATAGATCAGTCCGCCGATCGCTGCACATGCAAATGCACATAAGAACGATATCAGAACACCTACAAGGGCATTGGGATTCGGATTGTCTTTTTCATAAAGGAAGGCTCCCATCAGACCGGAAATACCGCCCATATACATAATTCCCGGAATACCCAGGTTCAGGTTACCGGATTTCTCTGTCATAATTTCACCAAGCGCACCGTACAGAATACAGATGCCCTGGACAATTGCTTTTTGAATAAAAATGATCAGTACACTCATTGCATCTACCTCCTATTTCTTTGCACGCTTTACTCTGTAGTTAATAAAGAATTCCGCTCCGATGAGGAAAAACAGGATAATTCCCAGAAGAACATCGGAAGCATTCTCATTCAGTCCATACTGTGTTGCGATCTGTACAGCACCCTGATCCATAAACACGATACCAAAGGAAACTGCAACCATGATAAATGTATTAAACTTGGAAAGCCATGCAACAATGATCGCAGTAAAGCCACGACCGCCTGCAGTTGCAGTGGAAATTGTATGGCTGGCACCGCTGACAATAACGAAACCTGCGATACCACAGATCGCACCGGAGATTGCCATTGTACGGACAATGACTTTTCTTACCTGGATACCTGCGTATCTGGCAGTGTTTTCACTCTCGCCTACAACTGCGATCTCATAACCCTGTTTGCAGTATTTCAGGTAAATGAACATTCCCACTGTCAGGATCAGAACAATCACTACATTCCAGCCGTATTTCTGACCAAACAGTTCCGGGAGCCATCCGGCTTTTGTTGCCTGATTGATAATACCAACTGTGTTAGATCCTTTTGGGTTTTCCCAGAATACGATGCAGTAGGTAACCACCTGCATGGCAACGTAGTTCAACATCAGAGTAAACAGTGTTTCATTGGTATTCCAGTGTGCCTTAAAGACCGCAGGGATCATTCCCCAGATCATTCCGCCGACTGCACTCGCCACAAACATCACGATCAGAAGCAGACCTGTCGGCATTTTGTCTCCTGCGTAGATCATAACCGCTGCGGAACATGCACCACCGATCAGGATCTGTCCCTCAGCACCAATGTTCCAGAATTTCATTTTAAATGCAGGTGCCAGACCAATGGAGATGCACAACAGAACCATGGTATCTCGTATTGTCTGCCAGAGACGGCGTTCTGAGCCCATGGCGCCATCCCAGATTGCCTTGTATACATCAACAGGATTCATCTTCACCAGTGCCACGATCACCGCACCGCATACGATCAGTGCCAGGATCAGAGCTATAAAACGAATCAGAAGACGCTCCTGACATCCGGCTTTGTTTCTTCTTTTACTTACCTGTAAGAAAGGTTCTTTCTTCATGCCTGTGTTCCTCCTTTTTCATGTTTCGTCATAAGAAGGCCGATTTCTTCTTTTGTTGCAGTTCTTCCGTCTGCAATCCCGCTGATCTTTCCGCCGCAGAATACTGCAATCCTGTCACAAAGTTCGAGAACGACATCCAGATCCTCGATTACGCAGACTACTGCAACTCCCTTTTTCTTCTGTTCATTCAGAAGTTTGTAGATTACATGAGAAGTATTGATATCCACACCTCGGGTAGGGAATGCGACCAGAAGCACCTTCGGATTCTGGGCAATCTCTCTTCCTACCAGAACTTTCTGGACATTTCCTCCAGACATCTGACGGACAGGTGCGGAAATACTCGGGGTCATAACTTCAAGCTGCTCTTTGATCTTCAGAGCCAGAGCTTTCGGGCCTTTTCGATCCAGGAACAGGCCTTTTCCGTTGCGGTAACTTCTGAGCATCATATTATCTGTCATATCCATGTCACCCACAAGTCCCATACCGATACGGTCTTCCGGTACAAAGGCAAGACTGATTCCTGCTTTATTAATGGAAATGGAATCCATTCCTGCAAGTTCCATTCCTTTTCCGTTGTCGTCCAGCAGGCTGATGGAACCGCTCTCTATCTCCTGCAGGCCTGCGATGGCTTCCAGGAATTCTTTCTGGCCGCTTCCTGAAATACCGGCAATACCAAGGATTTCACCTGTATTAACATCAAGGTCAATATCATCCAGTGTTTTTACATCATCTTTATTCTTGCAGTTCAGGCCTTTGACCACCAGTCTTTTCTTCACATCTTTTGGTTCCGGGCGGTCAATGTTCAGGTCTACTCTGTTTCCTACCATCATCTCTGACAGACTCTGTACATTTGCCTGTGCAGTTTCCACGGTATCTATGTATTTACCTTTTCTGAGGATTGCAACACGGTCAGACAACGCCAAAACCTCCTGCAGTTTATGGGTGATAATCATAATGGAACATCCGTCTTTGCGCATGTTTCTCAGGATGTCAAATAAACGGTCGGCTTCCTGAGGTGTCAGAACTGCAGTCGGCTCATCCAGGATCAGGATCCTTGCTCCGCGGTACAGCATCTTTACGATCTCTACGGTCTGTTTCTGGGATACGGACATTTCATAGATCTTCTGTGACAGATCCAGTTCAAATCCATATTTATCTACCAGTTTCTGGATATCCTCTGTAATCTTCTTCATATCCAGCTTTCCTTTGCCCGGAAGACCCAGAATGATATTCTCTGCTGCTGTCAGTACATCTACCAGTTTAAAATGCTGATGTACCATACCGATTCCCAGTTCATAGGAATCTTTTGGTGAGCGGATGGTTACTTCATTCCCATTTACAAAAATATGTCCTTCATCCGGATAATAAATTCCATAGATCATATTCATCAGAGTAGTCTTGCCGCTTCCGTTTTCCCCCAGGATTGCAAGAATCTCTGATTTTCTCAGTGTGAGATTTACATGGTCATTTGCCTGGACCGAACCAAACCGCTTGGAAATATCTCTAAGTTCAAGTGCGTAGTTTTCTCCCACTATTATTCCCTCCTTTTCTCTGAACGCAATTACATCTGCTGATGCATCTGCTCATACTTGTGAATTATGGAGCAACTGTTATTACGCCGAAAGTCTTCCATAATACAGCAAAAGAAACCTCCCGTCAGGAGACTCCCTTTGCGCGTATGATACACGTACGATATGAAAAAAGCAGGGCTGCCGACAAGCAGCCCCGCCCGTTTCATTGCTTATTCTGTGATAGATGTAATTCCATCGATTGCTACATCAAATGCCGGTGCTGAACCATATTCTGATTCATGGAAATATCCGTCAGAAACATATTCCTGTCCGTCTTTCTCATATGTATCAAGTTCTTTGCCGTCTACTGTAAATGTAGAAGTATCAAATACATGAAGAGAACCATCGCTGAGCGCATCTTCTACTTCTTTTACTTTATCTTCTGTACCTTTTGCTACAACTTTGTCATTGAGAGGTGTGATCTTGTCTGCGCCTTCTGCAAATCCTTTACACCAGTCAGTGTCAATTGCTGTACCGTCGATCATGCACTGTACTGCATATGTGTAATATACACCCCAGTCCATAGACGCGGAAGTAAGTGCTGTGTTAGGAGCAACAGATGTCATATCAATGTTATAACCTACACAAGGAACGCCTGCTGCTTCACAAGCTGAAGGAGCACCTGTTGTATCTGCATGCTGGCTGATCAGTACACATCCGTCAGAGATCAGAGCATCTGCGCATTCTTTCTCAAGGTCGAAGCTTGCCCAGCTGTTTGTATATTTC